>NZ_JBEOPC010000004.1:0-130856 GCF_040309765.1 Psychrobacter sp. TB20-MNA-CIBAN-0197 | reverse complement strand
TTAGAACGACTAAACTTACCATTTTTATCTGCAAATCGCCTAAAAAATAGTCTCTGTCAGTGCCATGGTCGAATGTTTAACACGCCCTAAATAAAAAAGCACAATCTTAAAAAGGACTGTCCCCTTTGATATTAGGGCATATTCGCTATTCACAAGTGGATTGGTTTTAATATTTCTGTTTTAATAATTAAACGATGGTGATTTAGAGCCATTTTAATTTGAAACAGTGATCGCAAACTAGTATGACTGTCACTTGCTGCTGATGAGCAACGGCGCAAAACTCATTACTGTAGCGCGTTTGATTTTATAATCTTAGATTAATTAGCACTTAGAAAGTACAAGCAAACAAAGCCTCCAAAACTACCTTAAGGCGGTCTCAATAATGTCTCGCTATTCTCCCAAATCGTTATCGCGACTGTTGTCTAAACTAACAAGTCGGGATCGTTTTAATCAACAATCACGGCCTTTGACTGAAGGCGAGTGTGAGCTGGCACGCTCGGTTTTTGGCGACAGTCTGCACTTACAAGATGTGCGCTTGAAAACCGCTTGGTGGGTGCTAAAAAACTATGCAGTTAGTCCCAATGGTCATATTTATTTTCATCCTGATAATTGGCTTGATGACTTTAGCAAGGCTGCACTTGGCAAACAAAGTTGGCTGATTCATGAGCTCACTCACGTTTGGCAATGGCAACAAGGCCTAAAGGTTGTACGCGGAGCGCTGGTCAATCGGCGTTATGCTTATGAGCTAAAAGCGGGCAAATCCTTCTTTAGATATGGCATTGAGCAGCAAGCGCGCATGGTACAAGACTATTTTGTTCGTCGTAAGCTTGGGAAGGATTGCAACGACTTAGAGGAGTGCATACCTTTTTTGACCGCAGCGACTGAGCAAATAAAACCTAGCAAAGGTATTAATTAACATTAGCACTAATTGACAAAGATACTCATTAGCATTTTAACAATGGTATTTATTCAAAAAGATACTGACGACAGCTCGTTCACTATTTAATCTTCAGATTGTCAGCGATAGTCGCTATGATGAAAGCGACTCACTTTTCAATAAAACACTTTTTAATAAAGAATAAACACGCCCTAGGAGCAAGTGAGTCAAAGGTAGCCATTTATACTTTAATCTAGCTTTTATAGCGGCGCTCTTAACAAAGGATATGTTCTCTGATGCCTAACTTTCTGCTTGTTCGACCCAAAACCGATGCTGGCACTGACACTGATGCTGACGACCAGCAAATGCGCCATAAACGACCTACTAAATCTGCCGGCCGTCAATCGCCTCAAGTATTAGCGACTATGGTGCTAGCAGCATCGCTATTAGTGGGATGTCAGCCACAATCAGCAGTCGATGACAGTACGGCTAACGCAGAGGAGCAAGCGGCTACTGAAGAGATGAAGCCTGTACCTCAAAGTGATTCAGCGGCTGCCCATATCAAGCAGATGCAGCCAGTATATGTGGCGCAAATGCAGAGCTTACAGCGCCGGTTACAGGCAGAGTATGAGTCTTTGCAAGCGGCTGATATGACGACCAGTGAAGATGATCTGTTACTAAATAACGTGACTAATGATGACAATGAAGCGGCGGTGGATACCGCTGCTGGATCCAGTTCAGCCACAGCAAATAATAGCACTACTGATGCTGAGCTTTCAGCGAATGAATCTAACACCTTAACCGAGACCGTTGCCAATACTGACACTGATGTCGATACTGATATTAATATTGATACTGAGCTGGAACCAAATAGCAGCACTGATGCAGGTGAGCGCGATCTGAGCGTATTAAGACGCATTAGCGCTGAGCCGCGAAAAACGACAATCTTGACCGAAAAACAAATCATCGACAGCTATCAGCAAACCATCGATGCGCTTTATCAGCCGATATCACAGCCACTGAGTAGCGCCGAGGTCAATACCTTAATCAATATCGCCGCCTTGATACCACAGCTGTTTGAACATACAGAGCTTGCCGACAGGCTCAATGCCAAAAGTCCGGCATTAGCGCGTCTCATCGTCCAGCACCAAATTTGGGAGCAAATAGAAGCTCGGCAAGCCCGCTACATGCAAGAGATGAAAATCGCTCAGCAGCAAGAGTTTGAAGAGTTGATGACCAAGTTTAATGAAACTATTAAAGACTATGATGAGCAAATTGCGAAATACGAACAGACCTTAGAAGAGTTTCAGTAACTGCTTATAAAAACTAAGCATAAAATATCACCCATAAAAAATCCCGCCGATGAGCGGGATTTTTTATGGGTGATATTTTAGTACAGAAGGTTAGTAAGACAACTAAATCGTTGATTCTTATTTGCGGTCTTCAACCTTAACAAGATCACGATGCGTCTCACCGGTATAGAGCTGACGCGGACGACCGATTTTGAACGGTGCGCTATGCATCTCAATCCAGTGGCTGATCCAGCCTGAGGTACGCGCTAACGAGAAGATAACCGTAAACATAGACGTTGGAATACCAATAGCTTTTAGAATAATACCAGAGTAGAAGTCAACGTTTGGATAGAGGTTACGCTCGATGAAGAACGGATCTTCTAAAGCGATTCTTTCTAATTCCATAGCCAGCTCAAGCTTAGGATCGTCGATACCTAGAGCTTCTAATACTTCATCACAAGCTTTTTTCAGTACTTGCGCGCGTGGATCGAAGTTTTTGTAGACACGGTGACCAAAGCCCATCAGTTTTACTTCACGGCTTTTCACTTTTTCCATAAATGCTGGTACGTTTTCCACTGTGCCAATTTCATCTAGCATCTCAAGGACAGCTTCGTTCGCGCCGCCATGTGATGGACCCCATAGAGCGGCGATACCTGCAGCGATACAAGCATAAGGGTTTGCACCAGTAGAGCCGGCTAGACGTACAGTAGACGTCGAAGCGTTTTGCTCATGATCGGCATGCAAAGTAAAGATTTTGTCCATCGCATCAACGAGGATAGGATTGACTTTATAATCAACATCAGCAGGAGTAGCAAACATCATATATAAGAAGTTTTCTGCGTAGCTAAAGTCGTTACGCGGATACATGAACGGCTCGCCTTGTGAGTATTTATAGCTCATAGCCGCAAGAGTTGGCATTTTAGCGATTAAGCGGATGGCCGTGATTTCGCGATGATCTTCGTCGCTGATGTCGAGCTTGTCATGATAAAACGCAGATAACGCTCCAACAACACCGACCATAATCGCCATAGGATGCGCGTCACGGCGGAAGCCTTCAAAGAATTTACGTAGCTGATCATGGACGCCAGTATGCTTACGAATTTTCTCAAAGAAATCCTTTTTTTGTTCTGCGTTTGGTAGATCGCCATGAATCAGCGCATAAGCCACTTCTAGGTATTCAGCATGGTTTGCTAACTGATCGATAGGGTAGCCGCGGTATAACAGCTCGCCTTTACCACCATCGATAAAAGTAATTTTTGACTCAACAGGGGCAGTCACTTTAAAGCCAGGATCATAAGACCAAAAGCCTGAATCTTGTAGGGCAGCGATATCGATAACTGGACGACCTAAAGTACCCTGAATAATAGGAAGTTGGTATTCCTTACCTTCTGCGGTTAGTTTGGCTTCATTATTTGACTTAATGTTGTCAGCCATAATTTCCTCTCCATTGTTTTAGCGTATGAATGTAAAAGCGACGCTTGCTAGTGCGTCATACGGTGTAGTCGTAACGGCTTGTCGTTACTGGTTAAGTCATTACTGAGGAGCGGTACTTTGTATGCCGCTCACTTCATATGTAAGCTATATTAGCAGTAATTCAGGAAGAGGTGAAAATACTTTTCTCTCCAAACACGAGATTCATAGGCTTTAAAGGCAGCTAAAAGGGTGATAAGTTGTATCAAAATATGTCTGATGTGTAATTTAGCGTTAATTTCATCCGTTTTAACACTTTTACGAGGTATATGCTACTGAAACAAACTGATGAAGAGCACTATATATCTTAAGCACATATTGATGATGAGGGTACTGATAAATAATTACAAAGTAGCAAGACTATGCTGATAGCCTACTTTATATAAGAAGATATACAGCTGTGATATACCTTTATAAGTGTTGTAGACAGATTAAGAGAAAAATCTAGAAAAGTTGAACCAACACTCACTGAAGCTTAAGTTTTTGTAAAAACAACGACAAAAGTGACTATTTTGGGGATAAATTTGTAATTAGTCGCCAGTCATTTTATAATTGCGGTAATTTAACTGACATACGCTTTGTTAATTTAACGCAAACCTATCAGAAGCTGACAGCTAACAGGGTCGTTTTCTAATATCTTGTTACGATTGATAGGGTGTTTTGGCGATTAAAAAGCGTTTAAGACTTGAATGTTATTGTTATTTATTCTATTTTTAGAATGATGATCATGTAGTTATTCTTAATAAAGATAGCCGATGGCGTTATCTTTTTTTGTGTTTATGGTGGTTGACAGACACTAGCTAGAATAATGCAATCATCGCTTAGTAAGTATGTCATATCACCATGATGGCGTAACGTGCATTTAGCAAAGTCAGCTAGCTCTTCCTTATTTTATTCATCTCGTATGTCGCTCAGTGTGTTTGGTAGACGATTACTAAACCATAAGTAGAACTCGAGTATAACCGCTAAAAGGATGCCCGCTGTGAAAAGCAACCGACCTATTGATCTGCCCTTAAGCCAAGTGATTAGCGTTAACCGCTCACCGATTGCGATTGCGTCAATCTTGCATCGTATTTCTGGCATTATCCTATTTTTACTCATTCCTGTTATGTTGTGGCTACTGCAAACCTCTTTGGCATCGCCTGAGAGTTTTTTGACCGTATTCGATAACGTTTTTCTTCGTTTCTTAGCATGGATATTTGTTGCTGCTACGGCCTATCATTTTGTAATGGGTGTGAAGCATTTATTTGCTGATAATGGCCAAAATGAAGAGTTGAAATCAGCACGTACGGCATCTTTTGTCAGTTTCGTGATTGCAGCGATATTGATTGTCGCGTCATTTGTATGGGTGATGTTCTAATGATAAAGAATAATTCAGGAGTAAAAAGCGCTACAGGCCTTACTGGTTCAGGAACGCGTGATTGGATGGTGCAGCGCATTAGTGCTATTGTTCTAGCGGTGTACAGTATCGTATTACTGGGCTTCTTTTTGACCCATGGAGACGTGACCTTTCTAGAATGGTCGAGCTTTATGTATAGCTTACCTATGCGTCTATTTAGCTTAGTTGCTATTTTGGCATTAGCTGGCCACGCGTGGGTAGGTATGTGGACTGTGTTTACTGACTATATCACTTCAGGAAAGATGGGCGAAAGTGCTACTAAACTCAGAATGGTACTACAGACTTTTATGATTCTTGCCATTTTAGTTTATTTGTTCTGGGGCATCATGATCTTTTGGGGCAATGGCTTTGGCGTTATCGCCGTATAATTTTTAGCATTACGCTTGATAAGTGATGCGTTCGCTTGATTATAACCATTAGCGCTTAAGCTATTTTTGACAGTAGCGCCTAGCATTTTAATTCTTACAGGCCAGTCGCTATATCAATAAATACCGATGACAACGGTCATAACGTGCCAAGATCTTATCTTTTATAAGTGTATAGCACAGATTTAGATAGTAGATAGCCCTTGTAGTTACTTCGCTGGCATCTTGTATAAATAACACAGGCGCGAGCACAAACAGGCATTAGGAAAATCACAATGGCAACAAGACAAGACAATACTATTAGCAACATCAAAACCCTTAATTACGACGCAGTCATCGTCGGCGGTGGTGGCTCAGGTATGCGTGCCTCGCTACAACTGGCTGAGTCGGGTATGAATGTTGCGGTAATCACGAAAGTATTCCCAACACGCTCACATACTGTAGCCGCTCAAGGTGGTATTGGTGCAAGTTTGGGGAACATGAGCAATGACAACTGGCATTTCCACTTTTACGATACCGTTAAAGGTTCAGACTGGTTAGGCGATCAAGACGCTATCGAATATATGTGCCGTGAAGCGCCAAAAGTGGTTTACGAGCTTGAGCACATGGGTATGCCCTTTGACCGTAACGAAGATGGCACGATTTATCAGCGCCCGTTTGGTGGTCATACCTCAAACTACGGCGAAAAAGCGGTGCAACGTGCTTGCGCGGCAGCTGATAGAACCGGTCACGCGTTGTTGCATACTTTATATCAAAAGAACCTTGAACAAGGTACGCAGTTCTTTATTGAGTGGATTGCTCTTGATTTGATCAAAGACGAAGACGGTAATATCAACGGTGTTATTGCTCTTGAGCAAGAGACGGGCACGGTTGCAGTATTCCAGTCGCCAGTGACTGTACTGGCAACGGGCGGTGCGGGTCGTATTTTTGCTGCTTCTACTAACGCTTATATCAATACTGGCGACGGTATCGGCATGGCGGTTCGCGCTGGCGTTCCTCTACAAGACATGGAGTTCTGGCAGTTTCACCCAACGGGTGTGGCCGGAGCCGGTGTACTATTGACCGAAGGCTGCCGCGGTGAAGGCGCTATCTTACGTAACAAAGATGGCGAAGCCTTTATGGAGCGTTACGCGCCAACGGTCAAAGACTTAGCGCCACGTGATCTGGTATCGCGCTCTATGGACCAAGAAATCAAAGAAGGCCGCGGCTGTGGACCAAATGCTGACTATATCGTTATGGATATGACGCATTTGGGGGTTGATACGATTATGAAGCGTTTGCCATCGGTATTTGAGATTGGTAAAAACTTTGCTAACGTCGATATCACCAAAGAGCCTATTCCCGTGATTCCGACGATTCACTACATGATGGGCGGTATTCCAACCACGATTCATGGCCAGGTCATCACCCCGAATCTAGAAGCTGGTACCGATGACGAAGGTCTGTATAGCGAAGGCACGATTGTCAAAGGTCTATATGCTATTGGCGAGTGCGCTTGCGTTAGTGTCCATGGCGCTAACCGTTTAGGTACCAACTCACTGCTTGATTTAGTCGTCTTTGGCCGTGCAGCAGGCAAGCATATCGTTGATGGATTCCATCATAACGATCATAACTATAAGCCGCTAGATACTCATGTGCTAGACTTTACGGTTGGCCGTTTGAATAAGCTACAGCAGTCAACCGAAGGCTACAATGCACAAGACGTTGCTGATGAGATTCGCGCAATTATGCAAAAGCATGCTAGCGTCTTCCGTACGCAAGCGCTTATGGATGAAGGCGTAGAGAAGCTATTGGCACTAGAAGAAAAGATCGATCATATTCATTTAGCAGATAAGTCGCAAGTATTTAACACCGCGCGTATCGAAGCTTTTGAAGTGATTAACTTATACGAAGTAGCCAAAGCGACGATGATCTCAGCAGCTAGCCGTCATGAGAGCCGCGGCGCGCACAGTGTTGCCGACTATGACCGTCCTGAAGACGATGATTATGCGCCAAATGGTCGTAACGATCACGACTGGATGAAGCATACCATCTGGTACTCTGATGATAACCGTATCATTTATAAGCCTGTACGTAAGACGCCATTGACGGTCGATTATATTGAACCAAAAGTTCGCGTTTATTAGTCAATCGCTATTTGGATCGTTTAGTACTAGCGCATACTAGTGCGCTAGTACCAATAAAGTATTAAGATATTTAATTTTAGGCAGTTTACTGCCAGCTACAAGTTACTCAGCAGCGCCTACGCTAAGAGAATAGAATCCTTGTATGCCAGCCCTTACTAAGTGTGGAGTTTAGCAATATGAGCCGAGGTACTCGCACCATCGAAATTTATCGCTACGATCCTGATGTGGACGCAGCGCCGCGCATGCAAACCTATACGATTGAGCTACTAGAGTCAGATCGTATGTTGCTTGATTTATTATTACGCCTAAAGAAAGAAGATGAGACCATCACTTTCCGCCGCTCGTGCCGTGAAGGTATTTGTGGTTCGGACGGTATGAACATCAATGGTAAAAATGGCCTAGCCTGTCTTATTAACATGAACACGCTACCTGAAAAGATTACCATCAGACCGCTACCTGGACTGCCAGTCGTTCGTGACCTAGTCGTAGATATGAACCAGTTCTATGAGCAGTACGAAAAAGTACATCCTTATTTGATTAATGACCAGCCAGCACCGCCGACAGAGCGCTTACAGTCTCCTGAGCAGCGCGAGCAGTTGAATGGTCTTTATGAGTGTATTCTATGTGCTTGCTGTTCGACCAGCTGCCCTTCATTTTGGTGGAACCCAGATAAATTCTTGGGCCCATCAGCATTGTTACATGCCTATCGCTTCGTAGCGGATAGTCGTGATACGGATGCGCAGGCTCGCCTAGCGCGTTTAGATGATCCGTTCAGCTTGTTCCGCTGCCGCGGTATTATGAACTGCGTTTCAGTCTGTCCAAAAGGCTTAAACCCAACCAAAGCTATCGGTCATCTGCGCAATTTGCTTATTGATCAAGCAGGCTAATCTAGTAGGTCAATAAGCGACATACTATTTATCAGACAAAAGAAAAACACCGTCCTGAGGCGGTGTTTTTCTTTTGTTAATATTTTGTGCTAAGTACAGCGATAATGACAAACTAGCCATAAAAACTTACGAGCGAAAATGTTATCATAGGCCATAATAGCTCAATTAACGAAATTTTCGCTTTCTATGTTAGTTTTTTATGCTCATTAGTAGTGGCTCAATGTATTTAACATTGGCTATGATAGTGAATATTCATTACTTAAATACCTAGTATTGAACAAACAAACTATGGTTAGCTTGTGGGCCGTGCTACCCTAGGGAGCATCGTTTAGTGAGAGTGACGAGAGTAAAAGGATACAATATTTGTAGTCGATAGACTCTTTAAGCCATAAACACTAATGAGCGCTTCAAAGTTAAAACTAAGCGATAGACATAGTTATGGCTAGAGCTAGTATATATAAGTTATTATTATCAAACGACTAAGATAATAAGACTGGGCGTTCACAAATAATTGATTTAGCCCAAGACGTTCTAAAAGTTACTCATAATTATAAGTACAACCCGCAACTTCCATTCATTTATCTATGAAATAGACGATTATTATGAATAGTACAACTCAAAGAAAAGCCGATGCAGGATACACAGAACTTGCCGCTGATAATGCTCATTATATCGAAGCACTTTATGAGCAGTTCTTAACCGACCCTAACAGTGTCGATGAGAATTGGCAGCAGTACTTCAAACAATATCAATCGCCAAATGATGCTAAGCATAACGCCATTCAAGATCAGTTCTTGTTATTGGCACGCAATCAAACGGCAAACAAAGTTAGTGCCTCAGCTGCTAATAGTGATAGCACTGCTAATTGTGCTGACCCTAAGCAAATGGGCGTACAGCAGCTCATCTCCGCTTACCGTCGCCGCGGTCATCGCCGTGCCCAGCTTGATCCTTTAGATTTGCATCCACGTGACAAAGTCGAAGACTTGACACTGGCCTACCACAACTTATCAGAAGCTGATTTAGATACCGTCTTTCCGACCAACGATTTAAAAATTGGTAAGCCTGAAGCGTCGCTACGTGAGATCATTGAAATCATGGAGCGCGTCTATTGCCGTTATATCGGTATCGAGTATATGCATGTGACCACTAGCGTTGAGAAGCGCTGGATGGAGCAGTATATGGAAAGCAATCTTGGCCATATAGAATTCGATAAAGAAAAGCGCTTATCTATTCTTGAGCGCTTAACGGCTGCTGAAGGATTAGAAAAATACTTAGCACGTAAATATACTGGGGTAAAACGCTTCGGTCTAGAAGGCGGTGAGAGCTTTATTCCTGCGGTAAACGAGATCATTCAGCGCGCTGGTGGCTACGGCACAAAAGAGATGGTCATCGGTATGGCGCACCGTGGACGCCTAAACTTACTCGTTAATATCTTAGGTAAGAACCCAGCGGACCTATTCGATGAGTTTGATGGCAAAGTGCAGCCAGAAAAAGGTTCAGGTGACGTCAAGTACCATAATGGTTATTCTTCAAACGTGATGACACCTGGCGGAGAGGCACATTTGGCCTTAGCCTTTAACCCATCACATCTTGAGATTGTGGGACCTGTATTACAAGGTTCCGTACGCGCCCGTCAAGTTCGCCGTAATGACGAGCCAAAAGATCATGGTAAATACGGTAATTCAGTATTACCGATTGTCGTTCATGGTGATGCTGCTTTTGCAGCGCAGGGTGTCGTACAAGAAACTTTCCAGATGTCACAGACCCGCGCTTATACTACTGGCGGTACAGTACATATCGTTATTAACAACCAAGTTGGCTTTACCACTAGCCGTCAAGAAGATGCGCGCTCGACAGAGTACTGTACAGATATTGCTAAGATGGTACATGCGCCTATCTTACATGTGAATGGTGATGATCCTGAGTCGGTAGTGTTTGCTGCGCAATTGGCACTAGATTATCGCCATGAGTTCGGCAAAGACATCGTTATTGACCTTTTCTGCTATCGTCGTAATGGCCATAATGAAGCGGATGAGCCTTCAGCAACGCAGCCACTGATGTATTCAGTGATTAAAAAACTGCCAACGACGCGCACTATCTATACCAATAAGCTTATCGATGCAGGCGTTATTAGCAAAGATGAAGCCGCTAAATACGAAGACGAATACCGCGAATCACTAGATCGCGGCGAGTATGTCGCGAACTCTTTAGTGAGTGAGCCTGATGAAGCACTATTTGTCGATTGGACCCCTTATTTAGGTCATGAGTTAGAAGATGACTGGGATACTGGCGTCGATATCGACATCCTAAAAGGCTATGGTAAGCAGATGGCAGTGATGCCTGAAGGTTATAAGCTACAGCGTCAAGTACAAAAGGTGGTTGAGCAGCGTTTAGCGATGCAAACCGGTGAAGAGCCACTAAACTGGGGCGCGGCTGAAACACTCGCTTACGCCAGCTTAGTTGACCATGACAAAACCTTAGTACGTATCACTGGCGAAGATGTTGGCCGGGGTACTTTCTCGCATCGTCATAGCGAGATCTACAATATGAACGATGGCAGTATGTACGTGCCATTAGCGCATATGAGTAAAGATCAAGCGCGCTTTGCAATTTATAACTCGCTTTTATCAGAAGAGGCAGTGCTCGCTTTTGAATATGGTTATGCTACGACTGTGCCAAATGCATTAATCGTTTGGGAAGCTCAGTTTGGCGACTTTGTCAATGGCGCACAAATGGTCATCGACCAGTTTATCGCTAGTGGTGAGACTAAGTGGCAGCGCGTGTGCGGCTTGACCATGTTATTACCGCATGGCTATGAAGGTCAGGGTCCTGAACATTCTTCAGCTCGTCTTGAGCGCTTCTTGCAGCTGTGTGCTGAAGATAACATGCAAGTGATTACTCCAACGACACCAGCACAGATATTCCATGCCCTGCGTCGTCAAGCGGTACGTCCGATTCGTAAGCCTTTGATCGTAATGTCGCCGAAGAGCTTATTACGTCATAAGCTTGCTACCTCAGAGCTAGAAGAGTTATCGACTGGTCATAAGTTCGAGACGGTGATCTCTGAGATTGATGAGCAGGATAACGATAAAATTACCCGTTTAGTGCTTTGTGGGGGTAAGGTCTATTATGACTTACTCGAGCAGCGCCGTGAATTGGGCTTAGACCATGTGGCTATCGTACGTATTGAGCAGCTATACCCGCTACCAGAAGAGCGTTTGATCGCTGAATTTGATAAATACAGCAATTTAAAAGAGATCGTTTGGACGCAAGAGGAGCCTTTAAACCAAGGGGCTTGGTATTATCTAGCGCCGCATATGTTCCGTATTGTGGTTCCGCACCCAACCAAAGCGAAAGTGATGGAGCCTGTTGCGCGTCCAGCAAGTGCCGCACCAGCTACCGGATCGCCAAAATTGCATGCCAGTCAGCAGCAAGACTTAATTGCCGGCGGCTTAGGTGTAGAAGTCTCACAATTGACAAAGTAGTTTTTGACAGTATTAGCTTTAAGAAAGATCAAACAAACAGGTGGTAGCAGTCAGAGTATTATTCATTTCACAACAGTATTGGAACAAAGTACTAAATTAAAGTGAATCAAATGATTTGGCTGGTTACCACAATTTCATAATAAATAATATTTATCCCAATCTAAGGAGTATATCGATGGCTGAGATTAAAGCCCCCGTGTTTCCAGAATCGGTAGCTGATGGCACGATCGTTGAGTGGCACGTTACTGAAGGTCAACAAGTCAACCGTGATGATATCTTAGCGGAAATCGAAACGGACAAAGTTGTATTAGAAGTAGTCGCTCCAGATGACGGCGTAGTCACCAAAATCGTTAAGCAAGTCGATGATACGGTTGAGTCAGACGATCTTATCGCTGAGTTTGAAGCTGGCGCTAGCGGCAGTACCGATAGTGAAGACAGCAGCGGTGATGATGCGGAAGCTCCAGCCGTCAATCCAGATCAGCCTGCGGCGCCAGTACAGAAAAAGCAAGCAGCTGATGGCGGTGAGCCAGTACAAGCGACAGACAAAAAAGAAGACGCTCATAAAGACCAAAGCCCAGCGGTACGTAAAGCGGCGAAAGAGTCTGGCGTTGATCCAAAAAATGTCGAAGGCAGTGGCCGTGATGGCCGAGTTACCAAATCTGATATGGCAAGCCCTAAACTCAAAGCAGATAGCAGCATCAAAAACGATAAGGGGACGCCAGTCGCCGAATCGGGCGAGCGTAGCGAAAAGCGCGTACCGATGACTCGTTTGCGTAAGCGTGTTGCCGAGCGTCTACTATCAGCGACTCAAGAAACAGCGATGCTGACGACGTTCAACGAAGTCAATATGAAGCCACTCATGGATATGCGTACTAAGTACAAAGATCAGTTTGAGAAGCGTCATGGTGTGCGTCTAGGCTTTATGTCGTTATTCGTCAAAGCTGCTACTGAAGCGCTAAAACGTTTCCCAGCAGTGAACGCCTCACTCGATGGCGATGATATCGTCTATCATGGTTTTTATGATATCGGTGTTGCTGTATCATCAGATCGCGGTTTAGTTGTACCTGTACTTCGTGATACTGATCAGATGAGCATGGCGGATGTCGAAAGCAAAATCCGTGAGCTTGGCGGTAAAGCACAAGAAGGTAAGCTCGGTCTTGATGAGCTGACAGGCGGTACGTTCACCATCTCTAACGGCGGTGTCTTTGGCTCACTCATGTCAACGCCTATCTTGAACCCACCGCAAACTGCTATCTTAGGTATGCATGCGATTAATGAGCGTCCGATGGCTGTCGATGGTAAGGTTGAGATTTTACCAATGATGTACCTAGCGCTATCGTATGATCACCGTATGATTGATGGTAAAGAGGCGGTACAGTTCTTGGTGACACTTAAGGATCTTGTCGAAGACCCAACCATGCTGTTATTAGACCTATAAGCTTCTAAGCTTGTATTGGCAATCGCTAATACAAGCTTTTTAACTTTATGCCAATAAATGTTCTGTCTTGCCTACTGTTTAGAACAATAAACTTCACCTTAAAACTCTCGCTATTCATTTTAGGTGAATCATCCTATCAAGATAGTGTATTAGCTATACATCTTGAATTTGATGCTTTATCAATCGATTAAAATAAATAGCTATGCAAGCGAGAATAACGTCAATAGCATAGAGCCAAACTAAATTTTACGATAAAAATATTAGGAAATTACTATGAAAGATAATTATGATCTAGTCGTTATCGGCGGCGGACCTGGTGGTTACGAAGCGGCTATTCGTGCCGGTCAGTTGGGTATGAGCGTCGCTTGTATCGAAAAACGTGTTTACAAAGGCGAGCCGGCGCTTGGCGGTACTTGCTTGAACGTTGGTTGTATTCCATCAAAAGCTTTACTTGATACCTCACATCGCTATGAGGCGACAAAAGACGAGCTCGACGAGCATGGCATCAGCACCGGTGATGTCGGCATCAACGTCGAGAAGATGATTGAGCGTAAAGAAGGTATCGTCAAGCAATTAACGGGCGGTGTTGCGGCACTACTCAAGGGCAATGGTGTTGACTGGCTACAAGGTTGGGGCACGTTAGTCGACGGTAAAGGCGATGACAAAAAAGTTAAATTTGTTGCGCTAGAGGATGATGCAGAAAGCACCATTACTGCCAAGAACGTTATCTTAGCCTCAGGTTCTGTGCCTATCGATATTCCAGTTGCCAAAGTCGATCACGAGCATATCGTCGACTCGACTGGCGCGCTTGATTTCACTGAGACGCCAAAGCGCTTGGGCGTGATTGGTGCAGGCGTTATTGGTCTTGAGCTTGGTTCAGTATGGCGTCGCTTGGGCGCGGAAGTCGTGGTTTATGAAGCGCTGCCTGAATTTTTAGCCGCTGCTGATAAAGATATCGCCAAAGAAGCTCGTAAGATGTTCAAAAAACAAGGCTTAGATATCCGCGTCGATACCAAAGTGACTAATGCAGAAGTCAAAGACGGTCAAGTCGTCGTCACTAGCGAAAACAAAGGCGAAGCCTCAGATGAGAGCTTTGATAAATTGATCGTTTGTGTCGGTCGCCGTGCTTACTCTGAGAAGCTACTTGGCGAGGACAGCGGTGTGACGCTAACCGAACGCGGCCTTATCGATGTCGATGATCAGTGCAAAACCAATCTAGATGGCGTCTATGCTATTGGCGATTTAGTACGTGGCCCGATGCTCGCGCATAAAGCGATGGAAGAGGGCATGATGGCGGTTGAGCGCATTCATGGCGAAAAAGCACAAGTCAACTATGACACTATTATCAACATTATCTATACCCATCCAGAAATCGCTTGGGTTGGTCTGACTGAAAAAGAAGCTGCGGATGCAGGCTATGAGGTCAAAACAGGCTCATTCAATCTAGCTGCTAACGGTCGCGCGCTGGCGCAAAGTGAAGCGCAAGGCTCAATCAAAGTCGTTGCCGATGCTAAGACCGATCGTTTACTCGGTATGCATGCTATCTTTGCTGGCGCCGGCGACATCGTCCATCAAGGCATGATCGCGATGGAATTTGTCTCTAGTATCGAAGATTTGCAGCTGATGACTTTCGCGCATCCAACGATTTCAGAAGCGGTACACGAAGCTGCCTTATCTGCTGATGGCCGTGCTATTCACGCCATTCAGCGTAAAAAACGTAAATAGTATCCGTGCAGGTTTGTCCTTAGTCAGTCATCACTTCGTCCTAAAGAAGATGGCAACTAAAGCGTCAATAGCTGTCAAACTGGCAGGCTAATACGCTGTCATGCGGACAACCTTAAGCATAAGGATTACAGCTAGTAGCGCTATCTATTATTATCGCTCTAGCTAACCACAGGCGCGCTGTCAGTTATATCATGGCGCGTTTGTTTAACTATTTATTATCACATTCTCAATTGAAAAAAATAAAGGATACAATCAATGAATTTACATGAGTATCAAGCCAAAGAGCTATTAAAAAGTTACGGCCTACCGATCCAAGAGGGTATCGTTGCTCACAGCGGTGACGAAGCTGCCGCTGCTTTTGATAAGACTCCAACAGACATCGCTGTTATCAAAGCGCAGGTTCATGCGGGTGGCCGTGGTAAAGCGGGCGGCGTCAAACTTGTCAAAACTCGCGAAGAAGCTAAGCAAGTTGCTGATGAGCTTATCGGTACTAACTTAGTCACTTTTCAGACTGACGCTGATGGCCAACCGGTCAATTTTGTCTTAGTCGCAGAAGATATGTATCCGGTACAGACTGAGCTATATTTAGGCGCAGTTGTCGATCGTTCTACCCGCCGTGTCACCTTTATGGCCTCAACCGAAGGCGGCGTTGACATCGAAGAAGTCGCTAATGAGACGCCAGAAAAAATCTTCAAAGTCACTGTAGATCCATTAGTCGGTCTCATGCCTTATCAAGCGCGTGATGTTGCGTTCCAGTTAGGTCTAGAAGGCAAACAAATCAATCAGTTCGTGAAAATCATGACTGGTGCTTATAATGCCTTTGTGGATAATGACTTTGCTTTACTCGAAGTTAACCCATTAGCGGTACGTGAAAATGGCGAGATCGTCTGTGTCGATGGCAAAATTGGTATCGATTCAAACGCGTTATTCCGTCTGCCAAAAATCGCCGCGCTACAAGACAAAACGCAAGAAAATGAGCGTGAGCTAAAAGCTGCAGAGTTTGACCTTAACTATGTTGCGCTAGAAGGTAACATCGGTTGTATGGTCAACGGTGCCGGCCTTGCTATGGCGACCATGGATATCATTAAGCTATACGGCGGCAAGCCTGCTAACTTCTTAGACGTTGGCGGCGGCGCAACTAAAGATCGCGTCGTTGAAGCGTTCAAGATTATTCTAGAAGACAGCAGTGTCGAGGGCGTACTCATTAACATCTTCGGCGGTATCGTGCGCTGTGACATGATTGCAGAAGCTATCATTGCCGCGGTAAAAGAAGTCGATGTACAAGTACCTGTCGTTGTGCGCTTAGAGGGTAACAATGCTGAGAAAGGTATCGAGCTGCTCGAGCAGTCCGATGTCAAAATCATCTCTGCTCAAGGCTTAGCGGGCGCTGCCCAAAAAATCGTCGATGCTGTTCAAGCCTAACTTATCATTAGTAGGTAAACAGTAGAGTTCATCAGTAATAGTCGCTGCTTGCTTGCCTATAGCGAGTAAGCCGCTATTACTAACAGCTATCAGACAAGCGAATACAAGGATAAAACAATGAGTGTATTAATTGATAAAGATACCAAAGTATTAGTACAAGGCTTCACCGGTAAAAACGGTACTTTCCATTCTGAGCAAGCGATCGAATATGGCACTAAAGTCGTTGGCGGCGTAACCCCAGGTAAAGGCGGACAAACGCATTTAGGTCTGCCAGTCTTTAACACGATGGCAGAAGCAATGGATGAAACACAAGCGGATGCGTCAGTCATTTATGTGCCTGCGCCATTTGTGCTAGATTCTATCGTTGAAGCGGTCGATGCCGGCGTTAAGCTGATTATCGTCATTACCGAAGGCGTACCGACGATCGATATGCTAAAAGCGAAGCGCTATATCGAAGAAGCTGGTGATGTACGTATGGTCGGTCCGAACTGCCCAGGTGTCATCACGCCAGGCGAGTGCAAAATCGGTATCATGCCAGGTCACATCCATCTGCCAGGTAAAGTCGGTATCATCTCCCGCTCAGGTACGCTAACTTATGAAGCGGTGGCGCAAACCACGAAGCTTGGCTTTGGTCAGTCAACCTGTATCGGTATCGGCGGTGACCCTATCCCAGGCATGAACCAGATCGATGCGCTAAAACTGTTTGAGGCCGATCCACAGACTGAAGCTATTGTACTTATCGGTGAAATCGGTGGTACCGCTGAGGAAGAAGCGGCCGCTTATATTAAAGACAACGTTACTAAGCCTGTTGTCGGCTATATCGCTGGCGTCACAGCACCTGCTGGTAAGCGCATGGGCCATGCTGGCGCAATCATCTCTGGCGGTCAAGGCACAGCTGAAGAGAAATTTAAGGCCTTTGAAGATGCAGGTATCGCTTACACGCGTGACCCATCAAAAATTGGTGATAAGCTAAAAGAAGTTACTGGCTGGTAAGTCAGGTATTCTCGATAGTAGATAAAGAGTTAAGAACCAACTACTAAAGCTATGTTGAGAAGTAAGAGAGACACCCCTATAATGGGGTGTTTTTTTATGTTTGAAAATTGCTATGAATAATAAAATATTAGTGACGGGTGGTGCTGGGTATATTGGTACTCATACCTGTATTGCTCTGCACCAGTCAGGACAGTTTGGTGAAGACCCAAGCGGTATTCCAAATAACCTGATGCCTTTTATCTCGCAAGTAGCTGTAGGTAGACGAGACAAGCTTAGTATCTTTGGTAATGACTATCCGACTATCGATGGTACAGGGGTGCGTGACTATATTCATGTTACTGATTTAGCACAAGGCCATGTCGCTGCACTTGATCATTTGCAGCAGCAGACTCATGCAGCAGGATTTTTGCCTATTAATTTGGGCACAGGCAGAGGTAGCTCAGTTCTGGAGTTGGTTAACGCTTTTAGTAAAGTAAATAAAATAGATATCCCTTATCAGTTTGCGGCGCGGCGTGCTGGTGACATTGCAAGCTGTTATGCTAGTGCTGATAAAGCGCAAGAGCTGCTAGGATGGCAAGCTAAGCTTTCCATTACTAATATGTGTGAAGATACTTGGCGCTGGCAAAGCATGAATCCTGACGGCTATAACACAAAATAGACGCGGTTATACTAGAGTAGCCAAGAAAAAATCGCTATATTGCCTTAAAACTAACTAAAAGCACTATTAATCTATGAAAAAAATAACCCATGCCGTTATTCCTGTCGCAGGCTTCGGCACTCGTATGCTACCACTGTCCAAGTCCGTACCTAAAGAGTTATTGCCTTTAGGAAATCGCCCGGCCATTCATTACGTCGTCGAGGAAGCTATCGCCGCCGGCATCAAGCATATCGTCCTTGTCGGTCATGCGCAAAAAAGCGCGATTGAAGACTATTTCGATATCAATGCCGAGCTTGATACGCAATTACGTCATAAAGGCAAAGACGAGCTGGCTGATAGTCTCAACTGGCTACCGGATGATGTCAGCGTGTCGATGATCCGCCAAGGTAGGGCTTTGGGCTTAGGTCATGCGGTATTAGCAGCGCGTCCCATTGTCGCTGACAATGACTTTGCAGTCTTACTGCCCGATGTCGTGCTTGATCCCTTTACTGGCGATATGGCTACTGACAACTTAGCCTTTATGTTGGCGGAATTTGCTAAAGATCAGCATTCACAGATACTCGTTGAGCAAGTCGCCGATAGCGACGTCCATAAATATGGCATTGCCAAACTTGTCGATAGCACTACTGAGATCAGTGACAGTACAGACAGTAATGCTAGCTTTGGGGTAGCGGGATTTGTCGAAAAGCCTGATTTAGCCAATGCGCCGTCGCGCCTAGCGGTAGTGGGTCGTTATGTGTTTAGTAATCAAATCTTTGACTATTTGGCCAACACCAAAGCTTCTGTCGGCGGCGAGATTCAGCTAACCGATGCTATCGATGCGCTGATTAGTGAGTCTGGTGTTAATGTCACCACCATGCGCGGTGATAGCTACGATGCTGGTGACATGCACTCTTATATGCAAGCTTTTATTTACTTTGCTGAGCAGCAGCTCGCATCTAAAGGGTAGCTGATGAACGATATGAGTGCCAATAACATTTATAGCAGTGCTCGCGACTCTGAGTATTGGCAGCAATTGCAAACGTTAGCGAAGCAGAAGTGGTCGATAGCGGAGCTGTTTGCAGAGGATAGCAGTCGAGCGCAGCGCTTTTGCGCGCAGGCAGGTAGCCTGTATATGGATTATAGCAAGCAATGTATCGATGAGTCGGTATTAGCAAGTTTGTTACATTTGACTGAGAGCTGTGAGCTAACAGCGCGTATCAAAGATTTGCTACAAGGCGCTATGGTCAATACTAGCGAAGAGCGTGCGGCACTACATACTGCGCTGCGATTGCCTGAGGGCGCAGAGTTAGTCGTCAATGAGCAGGACGTGGTCAGTGATGTGCATCACAGCTTACAGCAAGTTGAGCGTTTATCGGCGCGGATTCGTAATGGTACTTGGCGCGGGTTTTCGGGTAAAGCCATCACTGATGTGGTCAATATCGGCGTCGGTGGTTCAGACTTAGGCCCACTAATGGCAACGTCTGCGCTAGATGAGTGGGCTGATACAGATATTATCGTGCATTTCGTCTCTAATATGGATGGCTCACAGCTCGATAACTTGCTAAAACGTTTAGATGCTGAGACGACGCTATTTATCATCTCTTCTAAATCTTTTGGCACCGTTGATACGCTATCTAATGCACAAACGGCACTGTCTTGGCTATTGACGACAGCGGCTCTATATTCAGGCTCGCAAAATAGCGTGCTGCGCCGTCACTTCATCGGTATCTCCGCTAACAGCGCCAAGATGACGGCATGGGGCATTCATCCTGAGCATCAGCTGCAGCTTTGGGAGTGGGTCGGTGGTCGCTTTTCTTTATGGTCGGCGATTGGGCTGGCGATTGCCATTCGTATCGGTATGAGTCAGTTTCGTGAACTGCTCGCTGGCGCTCATAGTATGGATCAGCACTTTGCGACCGCGAACTTCAAAGACAATCTACCAGTGCTATTAGGCTTGCTTGCGGTTTGGAATAGTACCTTTTTACAGATACACGCGCATACCGTCTTGCCTTACGATGGTCGGCTTGAGTACTTGCCAAGCTACTTGACTCAGCTGGAGATGGAGAGTAACGGTAAGTCAGTGACACATGACGGTACTCATATCGACTATGATACTTGCCCGATTTTATGGGGCGAGATTGGCTCCAATGCCCAGCACGCGTTTTATCAACTGCTACATCAGGGCACTCAGCATGTCTCTTGCGACTTTATCGCTTGCGTGCGTCACTATAGTGATGAGGTGCAAAACAGCTCACTACAGCATCAGCATGAGTTGTCTTTATCTAACTGTTTGGCGCAGAGCCGAGTATTAGCCTTCGGTAACGCTGCTGTCGCTGCTGTCAGTACGACGGTTTGTACTACGGATAAATACAAGCATTATCGCGGCAATCAGCCTTCTACGACCTTGCTGCTCGATGAGCTGACCCCACATAGTTTAGGCGAGCTGATTGCTTTATATGAGCATAAGGTCTACGTGATGGCGAGTATATGGGACGTCAACCCTTTTGATCAGTGGGGGGTTGAGATGGGTAAGCAGATGGCCGAAACTGTCTATCAGGCAATGCAACAAGACAGCACCGCGCCTTTTGATAGCTCTACCAATCAGCTCCTTGCGCATATCAAGCAGTTATTTGAATAACGATGGCAAGACAAAGTATAGAAATGAGAGTCGACTTTGCGGCTGAGAAAACGATAATTAAGGGAATGCTATGAGCTCTGAGTCTGCTGTTAATAATGATCACGCATTGAACGACAAGTCATCTGAGGTCTGCGTGATCATCGGTCATAGTATCGAAGCCATTACTAGCGCGGTGGTGTTAGCGAGCCTAGATCATCAGGTGCACATTTATGCCGATTTAGACTTGTTAGCGCAGCAAGTTGAGCAGTATGGCTTTGAGCGGCATTTACAGGCACTATGGCAGCTATATGGACAGCAGCAGCAAATCGTTCAATGTGCATTACCGGCTAGCGCGGATAAACTTATTCAAAGTTATGAAGGCAAAGTTGGCCAATCGCCAGACGAACAAAAAGCGACGCCCTTATCAGTCAGTTGCTATTGGTTATTTTTGGAGAGTATCAAAAGCGTTTGGACAGATGATAACTGGGTAATAGCTTTTAATCATAGTCAGCAGCAGACGACGCCCGTTATTATGAGTGGTATCGAAAAGCTCGGTCATATCACTAAGTTAGCAGACAGCTTGCAGCGCGCTTGGGTCTATTATGTGCCGTTTGTGTTTTTGCAAGATGGTGAGGCTTACAGCTCAATGCTCAAACCCTCGCTGTGGCTGTTGGGCGAAAAAACGCCTGAGAGTAGTCATCAGCTAACTGTGCTGCAGCCGTTACTACAACATGCTCGCGCTTATCATCATGCTGATATTGCCACTATCGAGTTTGCGCGTAGCAGTATTATGGCGATGCTAGCGACGAGAGTGAGCTTTATGAATGAGCTATCACGCTTAGCGGACAGTCAACAAGTGGATATCGGTCAAGTCAGCCGTATTATGGGGTTAGACGCGCGGGTAGGCAGTAGCTATCTGCAGGCAGGCTGGGGCTTTGGCGGCCATACGCTACCGACTGAGCTTGACAAGCTGCAGCAATCATCGCAAGACAATAGCGTCAATATGCCTTTACTGCAGTCAGTACTGCACATCAATGATGACCAAAAAGAGCTGATTTTCCGCAAATTCTGGCAGCATTATGATGGTTTTATAGATAACAAAACCGTGATGATTTGGGGCGGTAGCTATAAGTCAGGCTCAGGGCGTACCACAGGCTCAGCTATCCATCCGCTACTGGCGCTACTATGGTCTTATAACATTAAAACCTTAGTCTATAGTGATAAAGCCAAAAGCTCGCTTGCCAAGGACTATGGGCAGCAGCCACTGCTACAACTGCTTGATAGTCCTTATGAGCAGCTCGCTTACGCGCAGGCGATTTTTATTATTAGCCTATCGCCGCAGCATCAGCTAGACATCGCGCAGCTCAACCAATTCGCTATGCCGATGTTTGATGCACAAAATGCTTTATCACGCCCGCAAATAAACGCGCTTGTCGGCGCTTATGCAGGTATTGGGCGTGCGAAATAAGGCCATAAAGCTATCCCAGTTGTAAATGAAGCATTTGATTGGCGTAGGCTGGGTTTTACTCCAGCCTACAAACTAGAAACACAGATTGTATGACTCTATCTTTTCGCATGAACGTTGCCTAATCCGTTATTAAGCCGGAACCGCTCCTTGCTGAGCTAGCCAGTCCTCAATCTCATTGATTTTGGCTTTCAGTAAGTCTTTATCGCCACGAGTCTCTATATTGAGCCGAATGAGCGGCTCAGTATTAGAAGCCCGCAAATTAAAACGCCAATCGCCAAAGTCAAGACTAAGCCCATCTAGAGTAGATTTACTGGGTTTTTCATCTGCAAATCTACTTTCTATATTCTCAATAATCGCCTGCGCATCCTGCGTGGTTAAGCGAAAATTCAGCTCGCCTGAGCTTGGATAAGCGCTGATGTAGCCGTTGACGAGTTCTGATAAGCTTTTACCCGTAATTGATAACAGCTCAATGGTCAACAGCCACGGAATCATACCGCTATCGCAATAAAAGAAATCGCGAAAATAATGGTGCGCCGACATCTCGCCGCCATAAACCGCTCCGGACTCACGCATGACTTGCTTGATAAAAGAGTGCCCTGACTTACTGATCACTGCCTTGCCACCGAGATCGTCAATCACCGCTTCGGTGTTATAAATAACGCGAGGATCATAAACGATGGACTCATTTGGGTACTTATTAAGAAAGGCCTGCGCGAGCATACCGACCACATAACTACCGTCGACAAACTCGCCGGTCTCATCGAATAAGAAGCAACGATCAAAATCACCGTCAAAGGCAATGCCTACATTAGCCTTATTGTCTAATACCGCTTGGCGAGTGGACTCTCTGTTGGCTAAGATCATTGGATTAGGAATACCATTAGGGAAGCTGCCGTCAGGCTTGTGGTGCAGTTTGATGATCTCAATAGGCGCGTCAGCTTGCACGAGTTTATCAATCAGTAAATCAACGACGGGACCGGCGCTACCATTACCTGAATTAATCACTATTTTTAACGGCTTGAGCTTGTCGATATCGATAAAGCCAATCACGTGATCGATGTAAGCGCTTTTATCCGTTAGTATTGCCAATTCGCCTTTTTGCTTGATCGCAGCAAAGTCACCCGACTCAGCCAAGGCTTGAATCTCAGCTAAGCCATCGTCCGCACTTATGGGTTTTGAGTGCTCTTTAACCAGCTTTAGACCATTGTAGTTAATTGGATTATGACTCGCGGTGACTTCGATACCGCCTAACGCTTGGTAATGGCTAGTAGCAAAATACACCTCTTCGGTGCCGGTCATTCCTAAATCGATAATATCAACACCGGCATCCAATATACCGGCGATAGTCGCTTGTTTTAAGGCTTCGCTGGAGTCGCGGATGTCGCAGCCTATGACCACTGCTTTTTTCAACGTTTCTAACTCAGCGTCATCATCAATACGCTGCGATAAAATTTGCGCGAAGGCGCGACCAATGCGGTAGGCTATGTCTTCATCGAGAGTCACGCCAAGCTCGCCGCGAATATCGTAGGCTTTAAACGAGCCGATAGTGATGGGATCGAAGGTAGTCGTAGGCTGGTAGCTGGTAGTATTGACAGTAGACATAAAACAGATATTCCTAGGCTTAAAAGTGAAAAGCATTGTTATTCTTCAATAAGCATTCAATGGTACACTAACTTGTAAGCGGCTTTAAGTAATTAGTGTTAAACGATAAAAATAAGAGTGACTATGGTTATGACTATCGATGATAATAATTCACAAGTTAATGAATATCAGACTAAAACCTTACCACCGCAGCCGGTAAAAGACACACCCACTGCCACCGGTGAATTAGGCGATTTACTGGCTTTAATGGCACGGCTGCGGCGCGATTGTCCTTGGGATAAAAAGCAAACCAATCACAGCCTGATCCCTTATGCGATAGAGGAAGCGTACGAGCTTGGCGCGGCGGTGCAGACTGATGACGATGAGGATATCAAAGGCGAGCTTGGCGATGTGTTATTGCAAGTGATTTTTCACTGTCAGCTTTATGCGGAGCAAGGGCGTTTTGATATGAGTGACGTGATTACCACTTTGCAACAGAAGTTAATTCGTCGTCATCCGCATGTGTTTGAAGCGGAGAGTCTTAAAGACGAGGCTGCGGTAAAAGCGCGCTGGGATGAGATAAAGGCGGAGGAGCGGCGAGTCGACGAAGCGCGGGGCAAACCGCGTCGGCGTTTGGATGCGACGAAGGCAGGTAGTGCGCTGATGCAAGCGCAGTCAGTACAAAGCCAAGCGTCAAAGTTAGGCTTTGATTGGGAAGGAGTGGCAGGCGCGTTTGAAAAGCTAGAAGAAGAGATCGATGAATTAAAAACTGAAATTACCGGCAAGTCCAAGGCTGAGATAAAAGCCAATAGTAGTGATATTGAAAAAGAGCTTGGTGATTGTGTCTTTGCCTTAGTCAATGTTGCGCGTAAGCTCAATCTTGATGCAGAAGCGGCGACTTTAACTTGCGTTCATAAATTTAAGTCGCGCTTTGGTTATATCGAAGATCAGCTGCAAGCTTGTGGTAAAAGCTTGGAAGAGAGCGATATCGATGAGATGGATGCACTTTGGGAGTCCGCCAAACAACATGAACGCGCTTTATAAGCTTATCAACTATCGAGGTGTGCAAAACCATAATAAACGCTCACGCCTTGAGTCAAGTGCTATTTTGTCTGTTTTAATCCTATGCTTTATGATAATTAAGGTGCAAGCAGCGGTTTGTTATGCAGATCCAAAGCAGGCTTATGAGTATCTATTAGCGCAAGAGAATTATGAGACGCAAGCGCGTGAGCAGGCCGTAGTCGATATCAATAGTGCTAGCGAGGGCGAGCTGGTAACGCTTGACGGTATTGGTAGCAGTAAAGCGCAAGCCATTATTCTCTATCGTGAGATGTTTGGCCCGTTTACAAGCGTTGATGAGCTAGAGAAAGTAAAAGGTATCGGCGCTAAAACCATAGCAAACAACCGAGCGCGCATGCGGGTGCAGCATTAGGCGTTAAATCATTTTTTAATTCGGCAGTTCAGTCAAAAGCGTTACGCCTTGAGCACTTGCCAAAATCTCTGCCAAAAACTAGCTATATTAATAAAGTAGCTCTGTTATTTGCTATCGGTTATAAGTTTTTTAGCAAATCGGCTGTAAGTAAATGTCATAATACAACAATCAAGCCTAAAATTTGTTAAACTAACCGATGTGTTTGCCTGATAAACGCTGTGTTTATCGGGAACGACAGAATACCGGCGAGGAGTAGATGCATGGCCGAGCGTGCCGCCAAGCAGTTAGAACTGAATAAATCTGAATTACCCAATTCCATTACCGAAGTTATTGCCACTTTATCGCGAGCTGGGTTTGATGCCTATATTGTCGGCGGCGGGGTGCGTGATACTTTATTAGGGCTTGCGCCCAAAGATTTTGATGCGGTTACCGATGCCAAGCCGTACGAGATAAAAGATGTCTTTGGTAAGCGCTGCCGCATTATCGGTCGCCGCTTTCAGCTAGCGCATGTTTATTCGGGCCGTGAGCTCATTGAGGTGGCCACTTTTCGTGGCCCGCCCAATAATAAAGCAAGCACCAATCAAGACGGTATGATTTTGCGTGACAATGTTTGGGGCGATATCAAGCAAGATTTTGCCCGTCGCGATTTTTCAATGAATGCGCTGTATTATCAACCGCTAAAAGGCGTAGTCCATGATTTTTGCGGTGCGCTTGAAGATATTGACAATAAAATCATTCGCTTGTTAGGTCACGCGCCTATTCGCATCGAAGAAGATCCTGTGCGCTTGCTACGGGCGCTACGTTTTAAGGCCAAATTAGGCTTTGAGTTTGACAAAGAGCTCTCCGAGCAGTTCCACGAAAGTAATTGGGCACTGCTTGAGCAAATCTCGCCGCACCGTCTCTATGACGAGACGCAAAAGATGTTTACTGGCGGCTATCTGGTACCGCTATTGCCGCTTTTATTCGAATATGGTGCTATCGATAACCTGTTTATCTATCCGCCTGCAGAGCCAAGTCCATTAGTACAACAAGTCGCTATCAACACTGATAAGCGTATTGCTGCTGGTAAGAGTATCAACCCTGCCTTCTTCTACGCCGCTTTATTGTGGGAGAATTACCTGCATCAGCTAGAAAAAGCCAAAAACCGTAATATGCCTTTTGGCGATGCGCAGCTACATGCCGCAGGTAAAGTGATCGATCGTCAGCGCATCAAGACTGCCATTCCGAAGTTCGCTGAACAATTTATCCGTGATATTTGGATTTTGCAGCCGAAGCTTGCGGCGCCGCGTAACAAGCAGATTGAACAATTGGCTGAGCATCCGCGCTTTCGTGCGGGTTTCGACTTTTTATTATTGCGTGAGCAGTGCGGCGATAGCGAGCATCCGTTATCCGAGTCTACCAATGGCATGGGTGAGTGGTGGCAGACTTATCAAACCTTGTCCGAGAGAGACAAGCAGCAAGCCATCGCTGATTTTGATGAAAATATCCGCCGCGGCGCTTACAAAAAAGGTCAACGTGGACGCAGGCGTAATCGTCAAAAGCAAAACGATACTACCCAAGCGACTGCTCACAGCAATCCAGACCAAGTCAAAGTCAGTCGAAGTCATAATAATCAATCGGCAAATGATACTGCCAATGTACCTTCGCGTCGTCGCCGCCGCAATAGTGATAAAACGGGCACTCAGAATAATGCTCAGCAAGGCGCTAGCCCTGAGCAGCTGCAACAAGATAGTCAAGAGCTTGAACAATTGCAGCAATTGTCATTAGCCGCGACTAAAAAGTCGCATAAAAAGCCTGCCGCGCCAAAGCCGTTATTTGTAATTGAAGACGAAAGAGTTGTGCCACCGCTAAACAAACAGTTGGCTGGCCAAAATAGTAGCGATAATGCTGATAAAGATAGAGTCAATCATAACAGCACGAATAGCAATGCTAACGCTAGCAAGGCGGTGAAATCTGGCGGCCGTAAAGTCTCTGCCAAAAATAAAGCCGCTGCAGACAATCAAGAAAGCGCTCAATCAGCAGCTGACAAGACACCAGCTCAGCCTTCAAAATCTAAGCAATCAGGAGCTAAGCAATCAGAAGCTAAGCAGTTAGAAGCTTCAGCCACTATGTCAGTACCGCAAACGCCAAAGTCGGTAGCGAGTGCTAAAAGTAGCGAGCCTGTCCCTAGCAAGCGTCGCCGTAAGCCGTTAAATTTATCTGAACCTGCAGCAAATAACAGTACAGATAAAGCGCTGCAAGACGGCGAAGCTTCTAAGAGCGGCAAAGCTGCTAAAAAAGACACTGCTGCCAAAGCCGAGAAGAAAGCCCTAGCTACTAAATCCGCTACTCAAGCCGCCGCTAAGTCTAGTCATCCTAAAGCTAATACTACGCCAGCGACAGCAGCAACTCATAAAGGCGCGGTACCAGCCAAACGCCGACGCCGTCAGCCTAGCACTAAAAATAGTAGCAAAAACAGTACCGATAATGCTTGATAGTGATAAGCTGAGTGAAGAGGCGTATGAGTAACCATTGGACCACTTGTTATTTAGGCTTAGGCAGTAACTTAGCTAATGAGCTTGGCTCGCCCATTGAGCATTTACAGCAAGCGCTGCTCAGCTTAGAGCAGCATCAGGACATACGTGAGCTGCGAGTGTCTTCTTACTATGCGTCAGCGCCAATGGGCCCGCAAGATCAGCCCGACTTTATTAATGCTGTGGTGGAAATAGAGACGACTTTAGCGCCTCTAGCGCTGCTTGCTTTGTGTCAGCAGCTAGAGAAGCAAGCGCAGCGCGAGCGTGTGCGCCGTTGGGGCGAGCGTAGTTTGGACGTTGATATTTTGCTTTATGGTCAGCAGCAAATTGATGAGCCAGCGTTGATAGTGCCGCATGCAGGGCTGCATGAGCGCAACTTTATGTTAGTGCCGCTACGCGAGCTAGCGCCTGAGCTTACGATTAAGGGTCAGCCCCTCTCAGCTCATCCATTGAGTGCAGACTGGAGCGGCCTTAAGCTTATTGAATAAGTGCAAAAAGCTACGCTAAAAGTCACCGCTCGCTCCTATCTTTATTAGCTATTCAAAATACTTTTATTTAAGTCATTGAGGGTCATATGACGACTTTATCTACGCTAAAAAAGTTCAAAAAAGACGGTACTAAGTTCACTTGCCTGACTTGCTATGACGCCATGTTTGCGCGGATGATGGAGAAGGCTGAGATTGATACTATCTTGGTTGGTGATAGTTTAGGTATGGTGGTGCAAGGTCATGAGTCGACTTTGCCAGTTACTGTAAACGATATGGCATACCATACCGCGAATATCGCCCGTAGTAATAAACAAGCGCTGATCTTAGCGGACCTGCCTTTTATGAGCTATGCGCTTGAAGCTGAGGCTATCGCTAATAGCCGTCAGCTGATGCAGGCAGGCGCGCATGTCATCAAGATAGAAGGCGGACGTGAGCTGAGTCGTTTGGTCGCGACTTTAGCGCAAGCCGGTACGCCAACTTGTGTACATTTAGGCTTAACGCCGCAGTCGGTCAATGTCTTTGGCGGTTACAAGATTCAGGGTCGCAGCGATGAAGCGGCAGACAAATTATTAGCGGACGCCAAAGCAGTGGTAGAAGCGGGCGCGGCGCTATTGGTACTAGAGTGCGTACCTGCAGAGCTTGCTAAGACAGTGACTGAGGCAGTCGCGGTACCTGTCATCGGCATTGGTGCTGGCGCAGATACCGACGGTCAAGTGTTAGTGATGCATGACATGCTGGGCATGGTGCATGGGCGCGCGCCAAGATTTATTCATGATTTCTTAACTGATGAGCGCAACACGGAACGTAGCATCGAAGGCGCGTTTGCGCTGTACCAGCAGTCGGTACGTGAAGGCAGCTTTCCGCAGGCGCAGCATCAGTTTGATTAATATTATCCGATACCAAAAGAAGACCCTGTGATGCCTATCATTTATCATCATATTGCAAGCTTGCAAGACACCTTAAATCCTCTGCGTAGTCAGCAGCGTATTGCCTTAGTACCGACGATGGGTAATTTGCATGCTGGACACTTACAACTGGTCAAAATGGCTAAACAACACGCTGATATCGTGGTGGTCAGTATTTTTGTCAACCCAACTCAGTTTGGTATTGGTGAGGATTTTGATAGCTATCCGCGCACTCTTGAAGCTGATGTGGCCAAGCTTGCAAGCGTAGACGCCGATTATGTGTTTGCGCCTAGTATTGATGAGATGTATCCGCAATTGCCACCGCCTACCAAGGTTACGGCAGGTAATATAGCCATGCAGTTGTGCGGTGAATCGCGGCCGACGCATTTTGATGGCGTAGGTATTGTCGTCGCAAAACTGTTCAATATTGTGCAGCCTGATGTGGCATTTTTTGGTCAAAAGGACTATCAGCAACTAGCGATTATTAAGCAGTTAGTCAGAGATTTGAGTTATCAGATAAAGATTATCGGCGCGCCTATCGTACGAGCAGAAGACGGCTTAGCGTTATCTTCGCGCAACCAATATTTAACTGCTGCTGAGCGACAAACCGCACCTGTGTTACATGAAGTCCTAGAAGATTTGGCTGAGCAATTAGCGCAAAAAATAGCAGCAGATAGTTTTGATGAGTCCGTACTGCAATCGTTATTGACAAAGGCGGCTCAGCGTATCACACAAGCTGGGTTTGAGATAGACTATCTACAAGTAAAAACGACTGATCTACAAGCTATCGATTTTGAAGCGTTTAAGCTCAAAGAAAATCAGCAAGACTTGATTATTCTAGTTGCAGCTACCTTAGGGCAGGCAAGGCTACTGGATAATCAATTGGTACTACTAAACCGCCCATTGGTCAAATAGTCATATTATCGTCAAATAAATAGCGTAGGATAGATACAGTGAGCTCAGTCATTTAGAGCGCAGTAACGGTATTTATCAATCAGCTTATGGATTAAGGTAATAGCATGGAAGTGGACAAGCTCGGCGCAAATGCTCAAACGCCATCGCCTAACAGCGATAAGCTCAGCGTGCTTATTATCTCTGGACGCTCAGGCTCAGGCAAGACCTCAGTGCTCAATGCTTTGGAAGATTTGGGCTATTACTCTATTGATAACTTACCGTTATCTTTAGTGCCTGAAGCGGCGCATAAGCTTGTCAACGAAAGTAACATCAAGCGGGTGGCACTGGGTGTCGATATTCGCTCACCGCGAGCTGACTTGTCGAACTTTGCAGCGATCCACCAGCAGCTACATAATCGCTATGGCGAGGCAAAAGTACAAGTAATCTATGTCACCGCGCAAGAAGATATCTTGGTTGCTCGCTTCAATGCCACGCGCCGTGTACATCCGCTAATGTCGCAAGATGCTGATGGAATCGAAAACACTAGATATAACTTACCCGCCGCGATAAAAAGAGAAGTTGAATTATTACAGCCCATCGCTAGCCGCGCCGATATCACTATCGATACTAGCAAGCTCAATATCCATCAGCTCAAAGAGCGCCTGCGTGATCAAGTTGGAGCAGAAAACAAAATCGTCATTAATTTACTATCGTTCGGCTTTAAATACGGCACGCCTATCGACGCTGACTTCGTCTTTGACGTGAGAATCTTACCTAACCCGCACTGGAATGCCGATCTACGTAGCGCGACTGGCTTAGATAGTGAGGTTGCCACGTTTTTTGCGGATTATCCAGAGGTCAGTGAAATGAGCGAGGATATTGCTCACTTTCTTACGCGTTGGCTGCCCAATTTTTTGCATAATAATCGCCATACCGTAACCGTCGCTATCGGCTGCACAGGCGGCAAGCATCGCTCGGTTTTTATCACTGAAAAGCTACAGCGTCATTTGACCCAGCACCTACCAAAAGAGCTAACCGTAGTCGCTAAGCACCGTGAAAAAAGTCGCTGGTAGTCGCTTATTTTAGTCGCTACTTTATATCTTTTATTCCCATTATCTTTAGAGAGCTTTTATGATTGATTGGTCAGAACAAGACATGCGCGTTTCGCGTACCGAACTCAAAAAATCTCACGAGCGGCTACAAGCGTTATCGATACCCTTAGCCAATTTATCAAAAAAGCAATTAAAAGCCTTGCCAGCCAGTGATTATTTTATGGCGGAATTGATGGCTTTAGCTGATATTACTAGTGCTAATGCGCGTAACCGTCAGACTAAGCGGGTCGGTAAACTCATCAGCGAAGAGAACCGTCACGAGCTTGTCAAAGCGCTGTTTGAGGCATTTTTTCCGAATGAGCAAGTCGCTAAGATAGAAAGCTGGCGCGGCAGGCTCAATATCAATGATGAGAGCACGCTTAAGCAATTCATTAAGCAATACACGGCCTCTGAGCGTAATAGCCTATATCAGCTATTATTGTGGGTTGAGTACGCCAAACATATGCAAGACGATGAGCTGATGGAAGAGTCTGAGCAAGATCTGGCCAGTTATATTCGCGAGGTTGCTATTTTGTCGCAGCTCAAATAATACTGCTCAAACAAAAACAGGTTGTAGCAATAAAAAGGTCAGCTTAGCGCTGGCTTTTTTTGCATTGGTGTTTTGGTAAAAAAATGCGTAAGTAAGATAAATATTTAGGTAGGATAGATATTATAGACACTATAGATGTCCAATAAAGCAGATAATGGCTTGATAAGGTTGTTGTTTTTCATCTTGTAATCTAGTCGGCAGCTCCCCATAAATAATAGTAATTCAAACCCTTCGAGAGTTTTAGTGGTTATGGTTAAAGTTCTAAAATCGAATACTGACAGCGATACTAGTAGTGAAGTCAAAAGTGCTACTAGTAAAGGGGCTAGTGCGAATGACAGTATGAGTGCAAACGATAATATGGGTGCAGACAACAGTAAAAATACTGTTGAAGTAGAGAGTAAAGACGATAGAAAAGCTCGTTTAAAGCACCTAATCAAGCGCTTACCTAACTTGCCAGGCGTCTATAAAATGCTGGGTAAAAATGGTGATATTCTCTACGTGGGTAAGGCCAAATCATTAAAAAGCCGCGTTAATAGCTACTTTGCTAAGACTATCGACCATCCAAAAACTCGGGCTTTAGTTGCGCGTATTCATAATATCGAAACCATCATTACTCGTAGTGAGACCGAAGCGCTGCTACTCGAACAAAACCTCATTAAAGAATACCGTTCCCCTTATAACGTGCTGCTGCGCGATGATAAGTCTTATCTGTATGTGTTTATCTCTGCTGATAAACCCTATCCGCGTTTGGCTTATGGGCGCGGCAAAGGCAACCATCAAAAAGGCCGTTTTTTTGGGCCTTTTCCTTCAGCGCATGCAGCAAAAGAGACGCTCGTGCTGATGCAAAAGATGTTTCAAATGCGTCAATGCACTAATACCTTTTTTAAGCAGCGCAAACGCCCTTGCTTGGAGTATCAGATCAAGCGTTGCCGTGCGCCTTGCGTGGGACTGGTGTCGCCAGAAGAGTACCTCGAGGATGTCAATAATACGATTCGTTTCTTAAAAGGCGACTCTAGCGATATCCATAGTGCTTTGATCGAAAAAATGGAAGGCGCTGCCGAAGCGTTGGACTTCGAAAAAGCGGTGTTTTATCGCGACCAGCTATCGATGCTGCGCGAAGTGCAAGCGCGGCAAGCGGTCTATACCGTGCAAGGTGAGGCCGATGTCATCGCCATCTCTAGCCAAGCTGGCATGACAACAGTGAATGTGCTGACGGTCCGCGGTGGGCGCGTGCTCGGTGGCAAGAACTACTTCCCTGATGTCGATAGCAGCGAGCCTATCGCTGATAATTTATCCGCTTTTATTACCTCGTTTTATTTTCAGGTGACTGACGACTTACCAAGCGAGATTATCTTAAGCCACAAACTACCCGATCAACAAGCCATCAGCGAGGCGCTAACGACTCATTTCGGTAGTAAAGTCACCATCAAGACTAACGTGCGCGAACACCGCGCTGAATGGTTAGATTTGGCCACTCTTAATGCCAGCAATGCGCTAAAGACTAAGCTTGGTGATTATCTTGAGCTGCATGCGCGCTTCAATGCTCTAAAAGATGTGCTCGCTGATGTCACCGATAGAGCCATCGATCGCATTGAGTGTTTCGATATCTCGCACACTATGGGCGAGGCGACTATCGGTAGCTGCGTGGTCTTCGATCAGGGCGGGGCGCGGCGGCGCGACTATCGTCAATATGCTATTCACGATATTGTCGGCGGCGATGACTATGCGGCGATGCAGCAAGTATTGACCCGCCGTTATAAAAAGCAGCCGTTGCCGGATTTACTACTGATTGACGGCGGTAAAGGGCAGATGAGTATCGCTAAAGAAGTGCTGACAGAACTTGGAATCTTAGGGGATACTTTGCTCATTGGCGTAGCCAAAGGCGAGGGACGTAAAGCAGGGCTCGAGGTGCTACATTTCTTAGACCATGAGCCGCTTGATCTACCTATGGACAGTAAAGCGCTGCATCTACTGATGCATATCCGTGATGAGGCGCACCGTTTTGCCATCACCGCGCACCGTAAAAAGCGTGATAAGCGTCGCTCTTCTTCAGTGTTAGAAGTGATACCTGGACTGGGCGAAAAGCGTCGCCGTGATCTGCTCAATCACTTTGGCGGTATGCAGCAACTATTGGGTGCATCGCAGCAGGAGCTGGCAGGCGTTAACGGCATTGGACCTGTACTTGCCAAGACGATTTATAAGGTGTTGCATGAGTAGAGTTTGCAACCACTCGCTATTTTATAGCTATATTAGGGCGTGTTGAACATTCGACCATGGCACTGACAGAGACTATTTTTTAGGCGATTTGCAGATAAAAATGGTAAGTTTAGTCGTTCTAAGCGTCTATTTTTATCAATAAAGCGGCAAAAAATAGTCCTGTCCCTATTGTTGTCGTGAGGGCTGATGCTAAAATCGCCCTAGTCGTTGCGACTGTTTAAATAAAATCAGCTAACCAATGCAATAAGCATTACCTGCAATTTTCACTTAGACTAGAACTATTTTAGCGATCAGCAGTGCGCATTTGTGAATGTTCAACACGCCCTAGGTTTTAAATGGCATTGGTTTAAGCTAGGCTTTAAATAGCCTAGCTTTTTTATGGGCTAGAATTTAGCTAGCTGTAGGCTGGGTTTTTGACCCAGCATTTTTTTAACAAATGATAAACTAACCTTGTCTTCTATAACTCACAAACTGAAAGTCCAAACCACTTTTTTCATCATGCTGAGTGTCGGAGGTTTCTGCGGCGATAAAATCGCTTGGCAGCTCCGGGAAAAATGCATCACCATCGCTGATTTCAGTATCGACATGGGTCAGCTCGATGCGATCGGTGTACATAATCGCATCTTTAAACACTTTTTCGCCGCCGATCACCCAGATTGTATCTAAATGCGCGCCATGAGCGAGGCTAGCCGCTTGCGTCAAGGCGTCATCTAAATTATGCACCACATAAGCATCATCACGATCAGTGAGGTTCTTTTGTTCAGCATAATCAAGCTGAGTGCTGATGATAAAGCTGACTCGCTTAGGAAGCGGCTTACTGCCCATCGACTCATAGGTTTTGCGGCCCATAATGACGATACCTTGAATGCTATCTGCATCGCCATCGTTTTGCTTAGTGGTCATAGCCTTAAAATGCTGTAGATCCGCTGAGATATGCCAGGGTAGCTCATTGTCTTTACCGATACAGCGGTTGCTACTAATCGCTGCGATTTGGGCCACTTCAGTATGCGCGTAACTCATCACTTATCCCTTTTATTATTTATCAGTTTTCTAGTTTTCTAGTTTTCTAGTTTTACAGTTATTTTCAATTTTACAGTTTAGTCGCTTAAACTGCGACTTTCGCCTTGATAGCCGGATGCGACTCGTAACCATTAACGCTGATGTCTTCAAAAGTAAAAGCAAAGATATCTTTAACTTTTGGATTCAATGACAAGGTCGGCAGCTGATAAAGATCCCGCGTCAACTGTAATTCAACTTGCTCGCGGTGGTTTTGGTAAATATGACAATCGCCGCCCGTCCAGATAAATTCGCCCACTTCTAAATCACACACTTGCGCGATCATATGCGTTAATAGCGCATAACTGGCGATGTTAAAAGGCACACCCAGGAATATTATAACCCCTAATTTATGCACAAGACGCCTAATAATATAGCCTTAACAACTATAATAGCATTGTGCACTTTTAATTCTGCACAATACGACTTATACGTACAAGGTTATTATACCTGATTTTAAAATATCGCTGTTAATAGAAGGTCTTATTTATTTCTTTTAGTTTTACCAAAGCATATAAAACATGATTGCTCTAACACTAAAACTCACCCTAAAGCCCGATCAACCAACGCATCGGTAAGCTGAACTTGCGTCTCTTGGGACTGCTTTAGCTTCTCTTTTAGCTGATCGCAAATAGCCATTAGTTCATCGACTTTAGCAACAATGCGATGTTGTTCTGCAAGAGGTGGTGTTGGTAATAAGATTGAACGACTTTTTGTGACTGAAATATTGTCCTGACCAGCTGTTCCTATAAGCGCAATTTTATCAAGAAACATACCTGAAACTAAGTAGGTATAGATAAATTTATTTAGATTCGAAATGAATGGTCTAAACATCACAATGGCCTGATTGCAGTTCCATTCTGGATAGGTATCGGGAATGATAGCTATCTTTCCAAGAGGTGGACCCACGATATTCATTATCACATCTCCTGGGCAAAGCTGAGAGCGCTTCAAACTTGAAGAGTGATAACCTTCCTCAATAAATTGTGGTTGGTATTCAAAATCTATTTTTTGGTTTCTTATATTATAAACCTTCAAGTATGGGATACCTGTATCATCTATAAATGAACTCTTAGGTGGCGTTGATCCAGAAGTTATACCATCGCATATATCATCTAATCGACACCATTCCCAACCTAAGGGCAAATCAAATAATCTTTCTTCATCTTCAATAGGTGGTAATGCTTTACGTGGTTTAATCTTCTTCTCTTGAATCAACTGCTCTTTCTCTTCCGCAATCTTTTCTAACAATACTGAAGCAGGTTCGTCATCTGAACTCTGTGAAACTAGCTTACCCATCACTGCCAATTGCAAAACGGTTTGCTTTAGAGCGTCAATGCTTTGCTCGGTCGTAAATAGGCTATCGAAATGCTCGGCAATTCTTGCCCAATTTTGTGCTAGCTCATCAGCGTCCGCACTATCTGTCAACGTGGATAATAATACTTCTACAAGCGTCGCGTGAGCGTCGATACTGGCTTCGGTTTGCTGCTCTAGCTGATCACATAGCAGCATCAGCTCATCGACTTTAGCGACGATGCGGCGTTGTTCTGCTAATGGAGGATATGGAAATGGTTCTTTCCTTAATGTATCAACTGAAACCATATTCTTTTGGGCGGTCCCCTTTAGATCAGACAATGTATCTGTACGCATAAAAAAGGCAGGGAATAAGATTTTAAAATATTCATTTATAAGTGCATTATTATTCAAAGCTATTTTAAGTAAAGCTTGGTTAATGACTCCTCTCTCCATATTTGGTGGGGCTATTGCGACTTTACCAACAGTACCAGAGCAACTAATAATCAAGTCATAAGGCTTAACTTCAAATGCTTTCAGCTCATTAAACTTTGTCTCATCAATATAATATTCTCCACGTGAAAAATCATCGTTTATTGCATGCTGCTGCTCATATACTTTATAGCCAGAATTAACAAAATATGCTTTTTTTAAAGCACTCCCAAAAGGTCCTCTCTTAATTGCATAGTCATCGTGGGCTATCACTTGAGGCATAAATGCCCACGTCCATCCCTGTGGTAAAGTATTCTGCTCAACTCCAGCTTCTTCCAATGACGGCAATGCTTTTTGCTTTTTTATCTTTTTATCTTTGACTAACTGAGATTTTTCTACCGCAATACGTTCAAGTAAAACCGCAGCGGGCTCATCCGTAGGATCTTGTGGAATTAACTTTCCATATACAGCTAACTCCAAGATCAGTTCACGTAATTTAGTAATACCATACAGCTCATACTTTTTACTGCTGCCACGTCCACTAGTCGACTTAGCTAGTATAGCGCTGGTCCAGATATCGATATGTTCAGTGATTAGCTGCTCTGGCTTGCTTATGTCTTTACTCATCTCTAAGCTCGTCTTTACATTCATAGCTACTTGCCCTCTGTCGTGTTAGCAGACAGCGCAGCGCCCAGCACGTCTTTTAATTGGCTGCGTAACGTATCGATGCTCTGTTGCTGTTTAGTATAGTCAGCCAGTAGCTTATTAGGATCATAATCAATGACTTCACCTTGGTAGGGGTTGGAGATATCGAGGTTATAGTTACGCTCGATGACTTCATCAATGCTGACCTTCCAAGCCTGATTGTTTTCGATACGACTGGTAAAACCATCAGATTCATCACCCCACCAATCAATCTCTGTTTGAAACTCTTCGAACTTCATTGGTTTGGTTTTGCTATAGTTTTTGACGCCTTCAGGATAAGGATGCTCATAAAACCAAATATCTTTGGTTGGCTGACCTTTGGTAAAGAAGAGAATATTGGTTTTAATGCTTGTATAAGGGTTAAACACACCATTTGGCAGGCGCACGATGGTATGCAGATTACATTCTTCGGTTAGCATTTTCTTTAGCTTGGTTTTTACCCCTTCACCAAACAAGGTGCCATCAGGCAATACGACGGCAGCGCGACCTTTATCTTTCAAGACCTCAATGATTAATTGTAAAAACAAATCTGCCGTTTCACGCGTTTGGAACTCAGCAGGGAAATCCTTTTCGATACCGTGCTCTTCAGTGCCACCAAAAGGTGGGTTGGTTACGATGACATCAATATCACTGTCCCAGCTCGACAGCGGCTTATTTAGGGTATTATCGTGGCGTATCTGTACGGGTACTTCGATACCATGCAGCATCATATTGGTCGTACAGAGCAAATGTGGCAATTGTTTCTTTTCAAACCCTAAAATCTGCTGCTGTAGTACTTGGTGATCTTCAGCAGTTTCAACATAATTGTTTTTGACATGATCGAACGCACAGGCCAAAAACCCACCTGTACCACAAGCTGGATCCATGACGCGCTCACCGAGCTTTGGATCCACACGATCAACGATGAAGCGTGTCACGGCACGAGGGGTATAAAACTCACCTGCATTGCCCGCACTCTGTAAATCACGCAGTAGCTGCTCATAAATATCACCAAACAGATGACGCTCATCTGAGCGGTTAAAGTCCACTTCGTTGAGCTTGTTTATTACTTGGCGTAGCAACGTGCCGTTCTTCATATAGTTGTAGGCATCGCTCAAACCCTGACGCACGACAAAGCCACGCGGATTGGTATCTACTGGCGCTGTCAGGTTTTTTAGCTCAACGAATATTTCATCGTTGACGAACTCTAGTAGCTCCTCACCAGTGATACCTTCAGGATCAGCTGCCCAATTACGCCAGAGATACTTCTCAGGAATGGGCGTTTTATAGTTTTCTTGTTCGAACTCAAGCGCTTCTTCTTGGGCATCAAATATCTTGAGAAACAATAACCATGACAATTGGCTTAGACGTTGGGCATCACCATCGACACCAGCATCTTGGCGCATGATATCTTGAATAGACTTGATAACCGAACTGATTGACATGTGGTTTCTCTTTTTAATAAACGATAGGAATAAAACAAGCCTCAATAAGAGGCTTAGATATGTAGATCGTAGCTAATTCTTTCTAGTTGCTTAAGCTTGCTTAGGCGGTGGTGTCCAATATATTTCATCTTCGAGATCACTAATGGCTTGCTGATAGTCTTTTTTGCTACCAAAGCCTTCTCTGACAATTTCCATCGGACTACCTAACTGATCAAGTGGTTTTACTTTGAGCACATTTAGGCTTTCGATCTCTTCTACACCAGCATCAGCATATTTATCAAGCAAGGCGTTCAGTACTTTTTGAGCAGTATCTGAGTACTTGGTAAAGTAATTGCGCTTTTTGACTTCATTCGCACGTTCACGTCGGGTCAAGGGCGGTTGGTCATAAACCACATGACAAATCAGATCGAAAGGATCCATATCCGAGCCGATCTCTTCTTGCAATGCTTCCCAAATAATACCAGCGTTTGCCAGCTCATCAATAATGGTTTGTTTACGCTCAGTAGCGTTCCAACGCTTTATAAACTCATCCAAACTAGCAAACTGCTTGCTGAAGGTTTTGCGAGTATAGTCCTGAAAGGATTCGGTGACCAGTTTACCATCAGTATCATAGTACTGGATACGCTGAGCCATTACTTTTACAGATACGCCTTTCACATGGTATTTTTTAGCAGGCTCACTAACACCTATGTCATCACCCATACCAGCCCCTAAATCAAAGCCCCTATCATCACTCTGGGTTGTATAAGCTGGGTCGGTGCCATTGACAATATCTAGATCTGCGTCTGACTCACCATCTACCACTTCATCAAGCTCGTCGCTGCCTTCATTAATCTGCGATGGCGTCACAGTCATGATACGTTCAGGAACACCATCAAAGCGTTCATCTGCAAATAGCTCAGTCGCTTTTTTGAAGTCGAGAATCGTAAACCAAAGCTTACCGTATTTATCATTGATACGGGTGCCACGACCGATAATTTGCTTAAACTTGGTCATCGATTTGATATTTTGATCTAGCACGATTAGCTTACAGGTTTGGGCATCGACACCTGTAGTCATCAGCTCTGAAGTCGTCGCTATCACTGGATAGGGCTTTTTGGGGTTGATGAAATTATCAAGCTGAGCCTTACCCAACTCATCATCACCCGTGATTTTCATAACATACTTTTCGTTCTTTTTGACCTGCTCTGGATTGCAATTAATCAGCGCACGACGCATTCGCTCCGCATGATCAATGTCATTACAGAACACAATGGTTTTGGCCATTGGATCAGTGCGCTCAAGGTAGCTTGTAATGGTCTGAGCCACCAATTCCGTACGCTCATCAATTACTAAAGTGCGATCAAAGTCTTTTTGATTATAGATACGATCCTCAATCAACTCACCATGCTTATCTATCTGTCCTTTCGTTGGACGCCAGCCTTGCATATCAATATCGATATCAACCCGAACCACTTTATAGGGCGCTAAAAATCCATCTTCGATACCTTGCTTTAAGGTATAAGTATAAAGAGGGTCGCCAAAGTAATAAGAATTAGATACCTCTTCAGTCTCTTTAGGGGTCGCTGTCAAACCGACCTGCGTAGCGCTATTAAAGTATTCCAATATCTCACGCCAAGCACTGTTTTCAGCAGCGCTGCCTCTGTGGCACTCGTCAATGACAATTAGGTCAAAGAAGTCTGGTGCAACCTGTTTAAAGGCTTTCTGATGCTCTTCTGGGCCTGTTAACGCTTGATATAAGCCAAGATGAATCTCAAAGGCAGGATCAACCGTACGACCTTCTATTTTGGTCATCGCAGTGCCAAAAGGCTGAAAGTCATTAACGCGAGTTTGATCGACTAAAATATTGCGGTCAGCTAAAAACAAAATGCGCTTTTTTTCTCTCGCTTTCCACAGACGCCAAATGATTTGAAAGGCAGTGTAGGTTTTGCCCGTTCCTGTTGCCATCACGAGCAGGATACGATTCTGTCCGCAAGCAATGGCCTCTATGGTCTTATTGATGGCTTGTAGCTGATAGTAGCGTGGTGACTTACCACTGCCATCATCATGATAGTCTTGAGTGATGATAGGCAACTGAGCTTGCGTATAGCCTTTCCACTGACAATACTTATCCCATAGCTCAGCTGGTGTTGGGAAGTCTGATAGTGAAATCTCTGTTTCGAGGATAGTGCTATTGGTTTTATCATGAAAAATAAAGCCATCACCATTAGATGAAAATACAAACGGTACTTCGAGCAGCCCAGCATAATCAAGCGCTTGCTGCATACCTTTACCAATAGAGTGTTTATTAGCTTTGGCCTCGATAACAGCAAGCGGCAGATTAGGCTTGTGATATAAAACAATGTCAGCAGACTTGACTGTTTTACGTACTGCCATTTGACCGCGAACGATAACCTTACCATCACGAAGCTTAACCTCTTCACGAATTTGGGTCATGTCATCCCAGCCTGAACCGATAACGGCAGGTAGAATGAACTTACTGATAATGTCCGCTTCGGATAATTCTAATTTGTTGATACCAGCCATGGCAGTACGTTTCCTATATAGCTAGCGTTAGTGATAGCCTATACTCTAACATATGTTGTGTATTAATAGCCTATTAGGATTGAACCGCTCATATCAGGAAATCGATGCAATTATTAAATTGTAAAAGACTGTATGACTCACCCATTGAAGACGTCGCTTACTTGGTTAGAACAATTTTTTTATAGCGATCACCTAGGAACTCAAATTTTTTCTCAAAGAGGGCTGCAAGCTTTGAGTCGGCTGTAGCAAAAAAAATCTGCTTATTAGTTTCAATCGCTAGATCTCTTAAATAATCTATAAACGAGAGAGCATTTAAATCATCTATATGAGCTATAGGGTCATCAATAAGAATGATTGGAGGGGCACTTTCTGCACTTAGATTAAGAGCAAGAAAAATAGATAGTGCAAATGCTGCTCTTTGACCAGTGCTTACTTGATTTATACCGTGGTTTGTTCCTGAGCGACTAACTAGCAGTGTTTCACTCTGAAAGTCCCCAAGTGTATATTCAATTGGGGCATGAACTCTTGAGAATATACTACTCACATGTGTACGAATAGACTCAAGAGATTTTTGTGTTGCTTTTTCAAGAGAGTAATCTTGTATTATATGGTCAAGTAAAACTTTTGCCTTCTCTAAATTATCCCGATTTAAAGAATATTTATATAGCTGTTCGGTAGATTTGCTCAGCTCTTCCATTTTCTTAACTAACTCTGTTTTCGCTACTACTTCATTTTGAAAAGCATAATAAGCGCGGTCAAAATCATTTAAAATTTGCTCTAGAGATAGTATGATTTCCTCGAAAGAGTCTTTACTATCTAAATCAATCTGCTGTTCGGCTGCTTGTAAAAAATTAATCGAGCTTTCAAGGTTGTCGGCTATTTCTTTCACATTTGATAACAGTCCTATTGGAGTAATACTTAAGTCATTTGGAACAATTATAGGCGCAGAACCATGCAAAGATTTCTCAGTTATTTCTTTCAAATTAAGCCTAAGATTTGAGAGTTCTTTGAACGTTATCTCAATATTTTTATTTAATAGAAGTATATGTTTATTAACATCTTCCAAAGAAGAGACGTGACCATTTTTACCTAAAACTATAGTTGCAGCATGGCGAATCTCATCATATTTACTCCAGTCTATGCCAAGCAAGCTTAGCGATTCAAATTTGGACTCAAGACTTGATAATTCTTCATTAAGAACAGAAATATCATGATATTTTGATAATAGTAATTCCTGAATATCACCTACAACAAGCTTGCTAGAGAGCATATTTGTATCGGCAAAACGTTTCAAAGCCTCTAAAGACTTGATTTCATTTCTTTCTTGTTGTGCATACATTTTCGCCGACTTAACAGATTGGCGTAATGTTTCGGTAGTCGATGACACCTCTGCTAAAGTAAGCTTTTCAATCTTTTGTAATAATTCATTTTCTTTATGAAATGTCATACATACAGGACAGTGATTTGGATCTCCTGTACGATCTATAATGGAGATTACTGCAGAACGCAGATCACTACGTAATGCGTCTACTGATTCCTCTAGTCCTTCTATTTGCTCAAGACTATTGATAAAAGAAGCTTCTTCTTGTGTTGCACGTTTCAAATTATCAGTTGCAGCTTGCAAAGCATCACTAATAGAATGTAACTCATACTTTTCAGACAGTTCATATACATCATCAATAAATATGTCACCGATGGTTTTACGCACTACTGAAAGAGCTTTGGTTTTTTGAGCTATGGATTCATGAACTATCGGAGCACCATTCTCGCAATATGTCATCCAGCTTCTGAGTAGATGAAGGTCAGATTTATATTTACTCATCAGCGCTTCAGTATCTATAGTTTTTTTTCTTATAGCATTAAACTCTTTGACACTATCATTTAAAGTATTGATAGTTTCCATAACCAATATTTTGTGGTCTTGCAGCAATCGTTTTGTAACTGATGTAGATTGGACAACCGAAATAGCACTCCTAAAGCCTCTCAATAAGTACTCTAAGTCAGTTCTTTCGGACAAATTAATAGATGTTGATTTTTCTACTAGATCCCATTTGATACCAATGGCTTGCAAACCTGCTTGATATGTTTTAATTAGAGTGGCTGATTCAGAGGGTGACTCTTTTAAACGCTTTAGTTCACGACCTAAATAATCCGTTTCTTTTAAAAGAAATGGAATTTGTTTGCAAGCTTCAGAATATTTATCGGCTATATCGCTGTTTATCTTTTTAATATATGTCCATAGGGATGAAGCTTCAGGCCCAACCAATAAAAGGCTAAGATCTTCCTTTATATCCTCAGCATTATTATCACTTGCGAGTCTAAAAGCGGCGTCTGTATCAAGGAAGTTGAATCTAGTAAATGAGTTTGTAATCGCACTTGATAGCTGATTAGATCGGCCATACCAACTGAGATTACGTTCTTTGATAACTGAAGCAATAGTTGTAGTCTTAACATTAACTAGAGAGCCATTCGGCATTTCTAAACAACCCTGTATCCCACTAATATTTGCATCAGAATCTCTCCGTATTCGACCACAATAAAGACCCTCTATTGATTCGAGTAGAGAGGTTTTACCTGCACCGTTTTGACCAAATATCAGGTTTACATTGCTAAATGAGAATTTGCTATCATTTATTGCTGGCCTAAAACCATTAATCTGTAAATGATGCAAAAACCCTGTTCCCAATGGATCTTGGTCGAAATTTAAAACTGATTTATCTACTGGACTATTATCTAAAACGAATGCCTCTCCAGAACTTATAAGTTCAATAACTCGAGTACGTGGACGCTTCTCCAGTATTATGCCAAGTGAAGCAGAAGTTAACAACTCTCCCCATCGAACACTAGCATCTTCGCTAATATGCGGTTGCGACGTTTGGCTACTTATACTACAAAGATGTCCTGAGAGTTCATCTGCTGAAAGGACAAACTTCCGAGCAAAGTGTCTATCCTTTTCGATAGAAGACTTCGCTTCAGAAAATTTACTATCTTTTTTTGATTTTGGACCTGCCCAAAAATACAAATAGTTATTCCAACGTCTATCAACATTTACTTTGAAGAAGTCAGCTCCTAACAAACCTTCTTGGAAATCGTGCAAATTATTAGCACGTTTTACTACATCATCTGAAATATCAAAGTAAACTGTGGCGAAAACTTTTCCTGAATAAGACCGCTCACATCGGAATAAACCCTTACCTAAATCTTGGATGCTTGAAAATTGTTTTTTTATTATTTCAAGTACTGTGGTTACATCATTCATTTTTATTTCTCATGTTTTAAAATGGAGTAACAGACGTAATGTCAGTTTGATCTTCTATAGGATTATCGATGCGAGTCATTGTAGGAATCGAAGCGAATTTTATTTCTCCATATTTTCGATATATAAGGCAAAATCGATTCTGATGAGGACCGCCTTCTTTGCGCAATAGATGGTAAAACATATCCCCTTTTTTACTTAGCTCATCAGCTGACGGAGAATCTCCTAGATAAACAATAAGTGTAGGTTTTTTATCAGAAGTTAATACATTGAAATTAGGGCTTCTTTTTGACCAGTTTATTGTGGAACCCTTATCAATGTCTGAAACCTGTGGAGGCCATTTTTCGTAGTTTATAAGTTCATGATGAATATGTGTAACTGGTTTGAGTCTCATATCTCGAAAATTTGTGGCAGGCTCACTATTGTCTTGAGCCACTGTCACTCTATTAATTATTTCATCTTTCTCTATTTGACACGAATCTATATTTTTAGCTATATACCAGTCATCTACTCCAGGTATAGCTCCTGCACTCAAAGCAAGCACTCGCTCGATATTCATAGCATTGTTTTCTGATAATACGTGAGTTAGTGCTAATCGTGTATCAGGAGTTTTGTCTATCAAATTATCAAAACCTGTTTCGGGAGGAGGAACATCATTCTTCCACGTATTAATGTCTTCTTTCCATTCATATCGACTTACCGCAACAGGACCATTCCGATTGGCAACAACTGCATTTCCGAAACTAAGAATCTTAGGAACTAATATTTCAAATACTGCCTCGTCATAATGAAAGAGTAAAGCGTGTCGACGCTCTTTCATATAAGCATAGTACAAACCAAGTTTATGATTAGGCAAAATAACTTCGTCTTTGTATGAACATGAATCGGCAGGACAGTACCAAGTTGATCCTGCTATATTTTGCCAGTCATGGATTCCGTTTCCTTGCTCATCACATTGCACAATGGATTGTGCCCAGTTAAGACAAACAATATGACAGTTTGTTACCCTAGGATCAGTACCAAAAGTAGCTGTGCGATACCTCCTAAAAGCAGAATTTCTAGGATCAGGATTGAGTTGGATATGTATAAGTGTCGATTGATTACTGAAGTCACTTAATGATTGAGGGTCCAGTTCAGCAAGAGCAAAAGCATCTGCACAAATAATAACGGCAGCAGTTAATGGGCCATTAATACCCTTGAACTGGTAAACGACCGAACCTCTTCTTAAAACAGATTCCTCAAAAAACAAATCGTCACGAGATGGATACGTCTTAAACTGAATTAATATTATGAGTTTTTTTGTGCCATCAATATGTGTTGTCTGAAATAAAAGTGCTACCGTACCGAGAAGATGACGATCTCGAGGAAGATCTTCTAAAGGCTCGTGAATAATAATGCACAGATCACTAACTTGTTGTTTGAAACTTTCAAGTCCCTCTTGTGTGATACTTTCAGTACCAAGAACCCACAAAGCATTATCAGATGGTACTAACCCCCCTGCAATACCTTCTGATAAGGTATCCCAAGGCAAAAAATACTCAGGGGTAATCGCAAGAGTTGCACCACGTTCATTTGCAGTTTCTAAGAATTTTTTACCTTTAATCTTGGCTTTAGTTTGATCGAATGCTCCTATTCTTTCTTTACTTGCGAATATAGGACCATCAGGTTGCATAAGTAGTGTTGTATATCGTCTCTCATCTGGACGTAACATTTCTAAGTCGGGCGAATTTAAATTAAGTGGATTGAGTACATCAGCGATAGGTTTTAGTTGCATTGAGTTCAACCTTCAAATGCTTTAATTATAGAGTCATATTAATAGACGGTATTATGAGTTAAGGTAAATATAAAACTCCTATCAAAGGAGCTCTTAATAAATACTTGTATCATATATTAAAACTAATGAATAGGAGCAATGAAAAGGATGTATATCTATCTAAAATACCTAAGACACTAGCTCTCTTTTAATACTCGATAGACAGTAGCCACACCAACACCAACCGCCTTGGCTATCTCATCTTTTGTCATAGTGTTTTGACTATCTAATTCTAAGATACGTTTATGCTTTGCTATATTAGGCTTCTTACCTGAGGGCTTATAACCACTTCTAGCTAAACCCTGTTTGATCCGCTCTCTACGCTTGTCATTATCTAATTTAGCCATCGTAGCTAATAAGTCTATGAGCATGTTATTTACTACGTTTAGAATTTCACCACTCATACCAACGTTAATTGTATGAGTGGTGGGTAGGTCTGCTACTACTAGCCTTAACCCTTTGTCTTTAATTCTTTGCTTTAAAATAGCAAAGTCATCCTGGGATAATCTACTCAATCTATCTACACTCTCAACAAGCAATATATCGTCTTGATTAGCATCAACAAGCAATTTAGTAAGCGCTGGTCTATCTAACTTAGTACCACTGTAATTTTCAACATACTCAGCATGGTCATCTTCATAGCTTTTGCTAAAGCTAATCAACTCAGACAAGGCTCTCTTGGCATCTTGGTCTTTAGTGCTCGCTCTTACATAAATTCTGACTGTCATAGCATTATCCTATCGTTTAGACTTGTAATTTAGTGTTTAAGAATAATACTATCGTTTAATATGTAAAACAAGACTAATGATAGGTTGAGTTATTATTTAATGATTTTACTGTTAAGGTATAGGCTAATGATAGGGCAAAAGCGCGGCGACCAGTCCCATAATTCAAAAGCCTGTTATAGATAGTTCCATATTAACAGTCTATTTTGAGTAGTCTGTTAATAGGTTTAAAGGGTGAAATAGCTGGTTCCTTTGGGGTATACCTATGGCGAACCAATCAGACGCTCGCACTGGTTCGGTTCCCTATACAGGAATCGAACTCTAAGTTGTATACTCAATATTTAGAGTGCTTTCAATAACTGTCTATTAACTTGTAGCGCACCTCAATATTTTTGAGAGCTCAGCAACTGATTTGAGAGAGTTGTACTATAAATAATAATGTTTATAAGACTAAATTACGATAATTTTTGTCTTCTAAACCATCTCGGCAGTTGTACATTGGTCGAATTTGTTAGCCCATTTAATAAAGCAACGAGCAAAATCAAAAAAACGCCTATATATTGAATACCTGATAACATTTGATGCAGGAGCAACACTGCCAAAAATATTGCGGTCAAAGGTTCAAAGATAGTAAATACTGACGCGCGTGTGGCTGGTAGTTTTTCTAATGCTTTCATATATAATGCAAAAGGTGCAATCGTACCTACCAAAGATAAGCCCAGTACATATATCCAGCTAATAACGGGAAGCTGTATCAGCTTATAATAAGTTGTATACGTGGTAGGAATGAACAATAATACAATGCCACTGAACAAAATTGACGTAAAAAAGACAAGTGGTGCAGAGTGTTTATGATGCATGGCGCGTTTACCAAGCACACCATATAAAGAGTAACAAACGCCAGAAAGCAGCCCAACGGCAATACCCAAATTCCCTTCAGTAGTGCCACCCATCGTAGTCATACTAACGCCAATCACTGCTACAATTGCTAACAATGCAGCTTTATAAGTAATTCGCTCATCTAATAATAGGTGCGAGAATATCAAGCTAAAGACTGGCGCCGTATAGAGTAATGCGACTGCTGTGCCTGCTCCCACATGAAGCACTGCAAATAAGTAGCAAACCGTCATACCCAGCACGCCAATTAGGGATTGTAGACCAAGCCCAAACCATTGACCGAGTGTTAGCCTACTTAATGGTTTCCAGATCTTAGGCAACATCGTTATAGCAATAATAGCTGCCGTTATGATACGCAATATCGTAATTTGCCAACTACTAAAACCTAATTGACTAAGATAAGTCGAAAATATACCAAGTGTGCCCCAACATATGGCCGCCATGACAATTTGTATGGTGCCAATCCATGGCTTGACATCAACCGCTATAGGTCTGGTTTTCAATACTTCCACGACTAGTCACCTCTATTATTGAACATAAAATGTTCGTAATATCATTGAGTAAATATAAAACTGGTACAAAATGACTGAGTGTTAATCAGCATTAGCTTATCTATACAACTCATACTTGCCAGCCTTACTGGATACGTAAACCGCTGAATTTATGACTATCAGTCAATAAACTCAGCGGTTAGTTTAGGCTCTGTTAAGTATTCATAAATATAAGTATCTATATCTAAGCGCTGACAGATTCTTCTGATATGGCTTTGACTCTATTAGGAACCAATACACTAACGACCACGTAAGTGATGGCTGATGCAGCTGATCCGATAAGAGGCCCCTCTACCCAGCCGACAATACCTGATGTTAAGAGATAACTACTGCAAACAGCACCGACGATAATAGAGGCAATAGCAGCCATCGTTGAGCCTTTATAAAAGATAGTCACCAAAAGTACACCAGATAGAGCTGCCATTAAAGTACCGCTAGAGAATATGCCTAGATAGCTAAGCATCGCTTCAGGTAAGAAGAAAGTAGAAATGAAGGCGATAGCAGCCACAATAGCGACCCACAATCTATTCAGTTTCAATAGTTCAGCCTCAGTGCGAGGTTTATTGTCAAATATAGCCAAACGCAAATCATGTGAGGCAGCAGTTGATAAGGTATGCAAGATAGAGTTTGCCGTAGACTTCATAGCAAAAAGAATAAACAAAGTGATCACACTACCTACCACACTTGGAATAGCATTGGCTAAATACCAAGGCATTGCTTCATCGGGATTGATCAGACCTGGGTTTTTGATACGAACATATAAGCCAACGATAGGCACCAAACTCAAAATACACCCTAGAATGGCCGTATAAAAGCCTGTTTTGGCAATACTAATATTAGATTTCATCGCCAAAAAACGTACTGACATATAAGGCAATGCAGTACTAAAGATAAGCGCATAGACAAATACTAGAAAAACAGAAGCTTTGGCATTACCATATGGGTTAGAACTCTCTGGATTGACAAGGTTTGGATCTATCGCATTCAGCTGCGTCATCATATCTGCTAACGGAATGTCAGTGAACACCTGAACCACTATATAAATGGCAGCGGTAGCCATCCCAATCACCATAAAAGTATCAGTCCAAGCAACAGCGAGCAATCCGCCTGCCATGGTATAAATAGTAATAATCACCAATAAAAGCGCAGAAGCCAGAAGAGGTGAAATGCCGAGCCAGCTACTACCCAACATACCAAGCGCTCTAATCTGAGCCGTCAAAAATACGGTCAAAAATATAACCATGCCCAAAGACGTGACAATACGCAAAGTGCGAGCAGATATTGAATTTCGATCATTACAGTGCAAGTTGACAATAAATTCAGGAATGGTACTACTACCCATCTTCATGGCTCTATTACGCAAATAGACCGCAAAGAATAATACGGCGACGACCATGGCTGGTGCAAAAAAGAAATTACCTAAAAGCTCAATCGTCCCGTATTGGTATGCGGCACCAGGTGAACCCATAAAGCCCCAACCACTAAACCCAGTCGCCACGACAGTACCTGCTATAACAAAAGGCCCTAATGAGCGACCGGCTACTAAAAAACCACTTTCCTCATCTGCTGACATGACTTTTGACGCTTTACTAGCCAATACAATGAGAAGTGCAATTGCTGCTAACAATATCATCCAATTAATAAACATGTCGATTCCTCGTATCGTTTACTACATTACTTGTTATGACGCTCTACGAAGAAATAACTCACTGCCAGTAATAGCGTCAGTACATTAATGGTCAAAAACCAAAATAACGTCCAGCTGTTAAGAAACAGGTCCATAATGTTATTTCCTTAATAAGTAAAATGTGAAAATAATTGCATTGTGCGAGGCGCATCATCATCTATATTGGCGGGCTTAAAATAAGAAACTTATTCATGTTAGCCCACTCAATATAGACAGTATTGATTGATGACACTCCCCTACATTAACGACCGATAATATTATGCTCAGGGCCGTACTTAAAGCCTGTGATATTATCAGCGCCCGTCTCATTGATGACTAAAATGTCATGCTCTCGATAACCGCCAGCACCCGGCATGCCCTCTGGAATCATAATCATCGGCTCCATAGAGATGACCATACCTGGCTCAAGCACTGTTTCAATATCTTCACGTAGCTCAAGTCCTGCCTCGCGTCCATAATAATGGCTGAGCACACCAAAAGAATGTCCATAACCAAAGCTGCGTTTTTCTAATAAGTCGTATTTTGCATAAATTTTATTCAGCTCATGTGCGATATCGCAGCAGCGCACGCCAGGTTTTATAAGCTCAAGACCTGCTTCATGCACTTCACAATTTATCTGCCAGTAGCGTAGTGAATCTGCATCACATTTATCCAAGAACAATGTGCGTTCAAGCGCGGTATAGTAGCCTGCTATCATAGAAAAACAGTTAAGACTCAATATATCACCCGACTGGACACGACGATTGGTTACTGGATTGTGGGCACCATCCGTATTAATACCTGACTGAAACCATGTCCATGTATCCATGAGTTCTACTTGACCAAACTGCTCCCCAATAGCCTTCACCATCGCTTGTGTAGATGCCAAGGCAACTTCGTATTCGGGCACGCCATCATAAACAGCCTGTACCAATGCCGCCCCACCAATATCACAGACCTGAGCGCCCTTTGTTATTAGCGCTATCTCTTCAGAGGACTTAACCATTCTCATGGTCATACATGCTAGGCTAATATCAACAAACTCTACATTGGGTAAAATAGCTTTGAGCTTAGCAAAGCGATCCATTGGTAAATGATCAAACTCAATACCTACACGGCCGTGATGAGGAATTTGTTGAGCAATGGCTTTGAAATAGTTATCACGCTGCCAATCAGTGTAAACAATATTATTGTCGCCCACAGTACGCCGCCAAGGCTGTCCACCATCGATATTAGCAGAGATTGACACGACTTCTTTTGAAGTAACGACTAGTCCATAAGGTCGCCCAAAAGAGCAATATATAAAGTCAGAGTAGTAATTGATGTTATGTATCGAGGTGAAAAGCGCCGCCACAATGCCATGATTATCTAAATACTCACGAAGTTTCTCATGACGATTTGCATATTCTTGATGACTAAAAGTCGGTTGCACTTTCTGGCCGTTTTTAATTTCGATTAGACTTGGGAGATGCAGATTATCTAATGAGCCATCTAAAGAGGTTAGGTTTAATGAATTCATCAATTCTCGAGAAAAATCTGTAGAAGATAACGTGCTAGTAAGGTCTTTTAGTGCTGACATGGAACGTCTCCAAAGTAGGTAATAATTAACTGAGAACACGTTCGATAATAGAGGTAAAATTCATAAGGTATTTTTTCATAAGCGACATTTTATGTTTATAATCGGACATATAGACAAACAACTTAACATTAGCCAGAATTTTAGGTATGTTCTGAAGGCGACAAAAAATGACTCAGATAACGGAAAAGATGATAGACAAGCCTAGGCGTATTGGGTTTCTACTGATTAATGGCTTTACCATGCTCGCGTTCAGCAATATCATTGAGCCACTTCGAATGGCGAATTATGTGAGCGAGCAACTCTTATACTCGTGGGTGGTGGCAGGGTTCGATGACAATAAAACCAGTAGTAGTAACGGTATTAAGTTAAGTCATACTGCACCACTCGACTACTTATTAACCTGCGACTTGGTATTTGTATGCGGAGGACACCAAACAGATTACTTGGAATCTAGTAAGCTCATTACCTTAATTCAGCGATTGGCAGTACGGGATATTGCACTTGGCGGTTTGTGTACAGGAGCGCTAGCATTGGCTGCTGCGGGCTTACTTGAGCAGCAAGCAGCCTCATTGCATTGGGAGAACATCAGCGTAGCCCAAGAAAGCTATCCAGGTGTTATTTTTAATGACCAAATATTTACAATAGCACCGCAGCTATATTCTTGTTCAGGTGGAGCTTGCGCATTGGATATGACTTTACATATCATCAATAAGCATCATGGTCATCATATCGTTTCCAAGATACAAGACATGTTTATTATCACCTCTATACGTGAGCCTACTTACGTACAGCATATGCCCAAGCCAAAAATACTGAGCAGTAGCTATACCAATGTAATAGATGCTATTGCATTGATGAAAACCAATCTTGAAGAGCCTTTAAGCATTAAGGATATTGCCCATCATCTTGGATTATCAAGTAGACAATTACAGCGCATATTTAACAAAAATTTTAGTTGTTCACCGCAACAGTATTACGTGCGATTGCGCCTTGAACACGCCAAATATATTCTTAAACATACTACGCTGCCTATTAGCCAAATCGTATTAGCAAGCGGCTTTATCGATAACAGTGCATTCTCTAGCGCCTTCAAAAAAAACTATGGCATGACACCAAGCCATTACAGGCAAGAGAATCAGCTGATATAACCTATTTTTTATTGACGCAGTACTAGGATGGCTTAACGGTATTCTTTGACTACCCTAAAGACATCAGAAAATCACTTTATGATTATGTTTGATGATCGTGTTAGTAAGCCTTTAATCTAAATGGCAGTTACACAGAATCTAGGATAAAACCTCCAAATTAAAAAAGCCATAAAAGTCATTGCTCCTATGGCTTTACTATTTTTCATATATTGAAACTTAGACTTAGCTTTGAGTGAGCTATGCTGAAGAAACCGTACAACTAAACTTGGTAAACTAAGCGTATTAACCGGAGTTTATCATGACCAAGAAAGTAAGAACCTACAGTGACGAATTTAAAGCCGAAGCTGTTAAAAAGATAGCGGACAACAACGGCAATATTTCAGCGACCGCAAAGCAGCTTGGCATCCCCATGCAAACCTTAACTAATTGGCATAATAAAGCCAATCAAGGCAAACTTATCGGCACAGAACAATATAATCCTGATCTTATAAGTGCTCTTCAAGAAATAAAGCAGCTCAAACGCCAGCTTAAAGTGGCTAAAGAGGAACGCGAAATACTAAATGAGGAGGGATAAAGCGAAGCACCGCTTCGCCCCGACGCAAGATGAGAGCTATGTTCGAATGAGGCCACGGCGTACTTTGCGAATGAGGAACGTTAAGAAACAGTCTGGGAGACTGTTTTAGTGACGCAAGGCGAAGGGCTATGTCCGCAGTGACAGCTAGTCAGGTACGCCTTTATCAAAGATAACCAGCACTTCTTTAGCATCACCACTATGTGCCGTGTGCTAAGTGTTAAGCCATCAAGCTATTACGACTGGCTAAGTCGTCATATCAGCTGTCAGCAGGTACATCGTAATCAGTCTGAGCTACTGGTTAGGGCTGCTCACAGTGAAACTCGTGAGCGCTATGGTATTGAGCGACTGCATGCAAAGCTCATAGAGCAAGGCCATGATATTAGCTTGTACATGGTCAGACGTATCAAAGAAGAACATGGCATAAAATGCCGTCGTCACAAGCGCTTTAAAGTCACCACCAACTCAAACCATAACAAGCTTATCTATCTAAACCGTCTAGAACAGAAATTTAATGCCAATCGCCCTAATGAGGCTTGGGTCAGTGACATCACTTATATTTGGACAGATGAGGGTTGGCTATACTTAGCAGGTGTTAAAGACTTATACACCAAAGAGCTTGTCGGTTACGCTATTAACAAGCGTATGACCGCAGATTTAGTATGCCGTGCACTCAACATAGCGATTAAGAATAAACGACCTACTAAAGGGCTAATCGTTCATTCTGATAGAGGCAGTCAGTACTGTAGCCATGCCTACCACAAGATCATTAAACAGCATCAGTTTACAGGATCTATGAGTGGCAAAGGCAATTGTTTCGACAACGCTCCGATAGAAAGTTTCTGGGGCGTATTAAAGAATGAGTTGGTGTATCACGAAGACTATAAAACAAGATTTACAGCCATCAGCGATATCATTGGCTATATTGAGCTGTACTACAACCAAACGAGGATTCAAAAGGGTTTGAGTTATAAATTGCCAAGACAGATGTGGTTTGACTATTATCGTCAGGCTGCGTAATTAAAATCTCCCAAATTTAAGTCTACGGGATTGACGGCAGGGGTCAATCTTGGTCGCTTTACTTTGATATGGTAAGACTGTCAAATTTAGGGGACTGTAATCAAACACTGGTGTAAATTTTATAAGTATGCCTAACAATACTATCTACTAATGTATTTAAGATCATCACGATAGGCATGTAAATGATAAATTGTAGTGTTATCTTGATTAACGAACAGGACGAACAGCTATGAAAAAAAGGCTAGCAACATTTTTACTGACTGGCATTCTGCTGACAGGGTGTCATAAAGCCATTGTTACTCAAATAAGTAGTTCTCAAAACGTAGTTTCAGCCGTAAAATCAGCTGTTGAAAAAGAATTTGAAGACATTGCAGTACAAGCTAATCAAGGCGATGCTGAGGCTCAATATAGCCTTGCAGTAATGTATGACGAGGGCGAAGGTACACGCGAGGATAACGCTAAAGCCATTGAGTGGTATACAAAATCTGCCAACCAAGGATATGATCTTGCTCAATATAACCTTGCAATTATGTACGACGATGGCGAAGGGGTAGATCAGGATCGCTCTAAAGCTATTGAATGGTTCACAAAAGCCGCTAATCAAGGCTATGCTAAGGCTCAACTTGAACTTAGTAGAACTTACCACAATTACGATGGCAAAGGTACACGTGAGGATTACGATAAGCATATCGATTGGCGCACAAAAGCTGTTAACCAAGGGATTGGTCCGATGAAATTCATCAATGGCGTACCACATCGAAAGAGCGAGCGTGTGCGTCAAAATGATGCCAAAGTCGTTGAGGCGTGGCAGAAATTAGCTAACCAAGGCGATGTTGAGGCTCAATTCAACATTGGTAACGCTTACTACGAGGGTAAAGGTGTACGTCAGGATTATCCTAAAGCTATCGAGTGGTATACAAAAGCCGCTGACCAAGGATATGTTCCTGCCCAATACCAACTTGGAACAATCTATAGCTATGGCGAAGGTGCTCCTCAGGATTATGCTAAAGCCGGTAAGTGGTATCTAAAAGCCGCCAATCAAGGAGATGCTAGATCTCAATATAATCTTGGCATGATGTATCTTAATGGCATAGGCGTACGTCGAAATACAGTTATAGCGAAAAAGTACTTTTCCAAGGCTTGTGACAATGGATATCAATTAGGTTGTAACAACTTGGGTATAAGGACAGAGGATGAATAAAGACTAGGTTATTAGGGAATATCCTAGTCAAAGAATCACAAAGCTAATCTTATCAAGTACACTCAGATGTACACTAATTAAACCCAATAGCCTATAACTATTGAAATCGCTTAGCTACAGGCTAAGATTCAAGTCCTCACTAGGGTACCGAACCAGTGAAAGCACCTGATTAGTTCACCGCAGGTATACGTTTTTCAGACTGATATATAGATAAGGAAATAGATAAGATCAAATGCAATTTATTTTATTCACCCTGTTCAATTTATTTTATTCACCCTGTTCAAGATCTTCTAATATGGCACACTCTGCGTTTTCATTACCTGAGCAATGATCAGCAGAAATCTGTAATAAGCTCACCATATCTTGCAACTGAGCTATTTTTCGGTTTAAAGTTTCTATATGTGTCAGTGTTAATTTTTTAACATCAGCACTCTGCCGATCTGTATTTTTCCACAAATTAAGCAATTCTTTCATCTGTTTGGAGGAAAAACCTAAATCACGAGCCTGTCTTAAAAAGCATAAGTTTTTTATATCTTGATTAGAGTAGATTCGATAACCTGAATTCGAGCGTTTGGCGGTATCAAGCAAACCGATTTGTTCATAATAGCGAATCATTTTGGGAGAGATTCCTGATCGCTCTGACGCTTGACCGATATTCATAACTTTCCTCCTGATATAAAAAGGGTTAAAGCCAAACGGCTACTTTAACCCTATCTTAATATAATCTATGCTTTAATCGCTGGCACCTGAAAGTACTTTAAACGTAAGGCATTACCTAGCACAAAAACAGAGGATAGCGCCATTGCTCCTGCGGCAAAAATGGGTGACAGCAAAATACCAAATGCTGGATATAAAACCCCTGCGGCAATTGGAATCAGGGCAATGTTATAGAAAAATGCCCAAAATAGATTCTGTCGAATATTTTTGATAGTCGCTTTACTTAAAGCAATCGCATTAGGGACGCCTTGTAGACTACCTGACATCAACACCACGTCTGCTGCTTCAATTGCCACATCTGTCCCTGTCCCAATTGCCAGACCGACATCCGCTTGAGCAAGAGCAGGGGCATCATTAATCCCATCACCAACAAAAGCCACTCGTCCATACTGTTGTTGCAGCTGACGTAGTGCATCTACTTTTCCATCAGGCAACACTTCTGCGACCACTTGATCAATATGTAATTTTGCTGCAATTGCTTGGGCGGTATGCCGATTGTCGCCTGTAATCATTGCCACTTTTAAGCCCAGTTGATGTAAACCTGCAATAGCAGTATAAGTGGTATCTTTAATAGGGTCTGCAACGGCAATAATGGCTGCTAGCTTTTGGTCAATCGCGACATAAAGTGGGGTTTTACCTTCTTGTCCTAAGCGTGCAGCCTCATTTTCAAAAGGTGTAACATCAAGCTCTAATTGCTTCATATAACGATCAGCACCAATATGAATGGTTTGACCTGTCACTTCCGCTTTAATCCCTAGTCCGGTCACAGAGTCAAAGGCGGTAATCGGTAATAAGCTGATATTTTGTTGTTCTGCGGCTTGAACAATGGCTACGGCAATGGGATGTTCAGACTTTGCTTCAACCGATGCCACAATACGCAAGACTTGCTCATGTTGAAATCCTTGTTGGACATGAAAATCCGTTAAGGTTGGTTTACCTTCGGTCAAGGTGCCGGTTTTATCGACCGCAATGACTTTAACTTCCTGTAAAGCTTGTAACGCTTCACCTTTACGGAATAAGACGCCCATTTCTGCACCGCGACCTGTACCAACCATAATGGAGGTAGGGGTTGCCAATCCCATTGCACAGGGACAAGCAATGATTAAGACAGCAACGGCATTAACGAGACTAAACGTCAAAGCAGGCTCAGGACCAAGAACAAACCACACAGCAAAAGTCAGAGCTGCTAAGAACATGACCATGGGAACAAACCACATAGTGACTTTATCAACCAATGCCTGAATCGGTAATTTAGATCCTTGAGCCTGTTCAACCATGCGAATGATTTGCGCCAATACCGAAGAGTCGCCAATGGCCGTTGCCCGAAAATTCAATGTTCCATTCTGATTGACCGTCCCTCCTACCACTTGATCACCCACTTGTTTTTTAACAGGAACGGGTTCACCCGTAATCATGGATTCATCAATATAGCTTTGACCTTCAACCACTTCACCATCAACAGGAACACGCTCACCGGGACGAATCTCAACGATCGTTTCTGTGGTTACTTCTGCAATCGGTACTTCATTCACTTGCCCATTATGGTGAACACGCGCTGTTTTTGCCTGCATACCCACTAGATGTTGAATGGCTTGAGAGGTACGTCCTTTGGCTTTTGCCTCAAAATAACGCCCTAATAAAATTAAGCTTACAATCACAGCGGCCGCTTCGTAATAAACATTCACAGTGCCCTCGGGTAGAACTTGTGGAATAAATGTTGCGACTAGCGAAAAACTATAAGCCGCCAGTGTTCCAACCGCGACCAATGAATTCATATCCGGTGCAAAACGCCATAATGCCGGAATACCTTTTTGATAAAAACGTCGCCCTGGAAAGATAAGAACCAGCGTCGTCAAAACAAATTGAATCAACCAGCTTTGTTGCGTGCCGATATTGTCCACGACCCACATATGAAAAGCTGGAATCATATGTGATCCCATTTCTAGAATAAAAACAGGCATGGCTAAAATTAAAGAGATCATTAAATCTCGTTTCAGCTGTTGCTGTTCCGTGGCTTTTTTATCCTGTTGAACACTCACACTTTGCTCAATCTGCTTAGCTGTGTATCCCGCTTTTTTAACGGCTTGAATCAAATCGCTGCTCTGTACTTGAGCGTTGCCTTGTACCCATGCGCGTTCAGTAGCAAGGTTGACGTTTGCTTGTTGTACGCCCTCAACTTTTTTTAATGCTTTTTCTACCCGTCCCACACAGGAAGCACAAGTCATACCTTCTATCGACAGCTCAATCGGCTGAGATGCCAAGATCTTATAACCGGCTCGTTCTACGGCTTTGGTTACTGCGATAAGGTCTAAAGGTTGAGATGAGGAAATCATGGCTTTTTCAGTCGCAAGATTCACCTCAGCATTTTCAACACCTTCAACTTTTTTTAATGCTTTTTCTACTCGTCCCACACATGAAGCACAAGTCATACCCTCAATGGGCAATGTCTCACTATAAAGATAAGACTTACTATTTTCTGAATTCATAACAGCCTCTATCATGTTCAATCTATTATCAACAGCATATAGGTTGACATCATGGTAAGGTCAAGTATATTTTTTCAAAAATGTGTTTGACCTTACCATTATGACAAGGCTTAAGCTTAGTGATGAAATAAAACTTATTTGGAGAAAGGGTATGAAACTATTGATTGCAAATATGAACTGTGGCGGTTGTGCCCGTGGTGTGACAGCAGCTATTCAGAATATCGACTCAAAGGCCAAGGTTAAGATTGATTTAGCAGCCAAAGTGGTCAGTATCGAAACCATCGCCAGTATTGAGCAGATGACAGCTGCTTTAGCAAAAGGCGGTTTCCCTGCACAAGCGCAATGAATCAGCCTTATAAACGCGCAGCCTATCTGTTTGACAGAAAGGACGATGGGCTGAATCACATCTGAAAATATTGACCAGTTGGAGAAAAGCTGGAATGAGCAACTGCATCTTATTGATGCGCTTTAAAAAAGTAATCGCCTGAGTACATTACTCTTTATCCAGAGTAAATCTGCGCCGATACTCACTTGGTGTCAAACCAACAACACGCTTAAATATTTTACGAAACGCACTAACATCACTATAACCCACCTTCCACGCTATTTGCTCAACAGGCATTAAAGAGAACTGTAGAAAGTCTTTTGCACTACCAATGCGTAATCGCTGACAGTATTCTGTTGATGTCATGCCCGTCGCCTTATGGAAACGGCGCAGAAAAGTGCGCTCCTCTAACTGCGCACAACTGGCTAGGGTGGATAAATCAATAACCCGTGCTTCTGTTTTTTGTAGCCAATGCTGCACCTTTAGTATGGCCGCGTCACCATGGGTGAGGTTGGGTGAGAACGCACTGTAATAGCATTGTTCACGCCTTGAGGGGTCAATTAACAATGCACGAGCGGTCTCATTCATCACTTGTGAGCCAAGAAAGCGATCTACCATTCTAAGTCCTAAATCTGTCCAAGCCATCGCGCCACCAGCGGTCACAATATCGCCGTCTTCGATAATAATGCGATCCACATCAAGATCCACATCAGAAAAGCGCTGCTTAAAATCCTCTGCATAACCCCAATGCGTAGTCGCCTTGCGCTTAGATAGTAGTCCTGTTTCGCCCAACAAAAAAGCACCGGCGCAAACAGATGACATTATCACACCTCCTGAATGATGCTCTTTTAGCCATTCAAGCCAAGGTGCTGCTGCTTGCTTTGCAGTAGGCGCCTCTAACGTGGGTGGAATGATGACGGCTTTTAATTTTCCTACACTATCGGGATTGCTCGAAAAAGTGCAGGTAGGCTGCTGCTCAGAACCCGTAATCTCCCAGTGACTGACCTGTAAAGGCAGATCGGTTGTATCTTGACGTTCGGCAGCGATTTTACTGGCCACCATCAGTAAATCAGTTAGCCCAAGGATGGCCGCCATTTGTGCTTTCTCATAGACAATTAAGCCGATTTCAATAGCATATTTTTGATTCATATGTCGTTATTAACCTCTTATGTGTCGATGTAGCCACTCGTTAGTGTAGCATAGAGCTTGTAAAATATACGCCTATACAGTCACTTTGATAAAAAAAGGAATCATCATGAGCACAAAAGCACTTATCGTTGTAGATATTCAAAATGAGTATTTTCCGCAAGGTAAATTATCACTCGTAGGTATCAATGAAGCCGCTGATAATGCAGCTTTGGTGATTGAGTCTGCTAGAGAAAAAGGCCATACCGTCATTCATATCCGCCATGAAATGCCCTCTATTGATGCGCCGATATTTACGCCTAATACCGATGGTGTAGAGATCCATGAGAAGGTAAAACCGATAGAGGGTGAAGTCGTCGTTGTGAAGCATTATGCCAATTCATTCCGTGAGACGACTCTGAAAGAGCTGTTAGATAAAGAAGGCATTAAAGAGGTGACCGTAATTGGCGCCATGAGCCACATGTGTATTGATGCAACCGTTCGCGCGGCAGTGGACTTTGGTTATACCACGACCACGATTCATGATGCTTGTGCCACGCTTGATCTTGAATTTAATGGCACGACCGTACCCGCAGCTCAGGTTCATGCCACTATTATGGCAGCCATTGAGTTTATGTATGGCGAAGTGATTGATACCCAAACCTGGATTGCACGTTAATACTGAGTGTTTAACCAAACCCTCATTAAGTCGTAAAACAGACTCATCAACAAGAATCTCATTAACAAGGTATCAAATTATGAATATAGCGAAATCGCTCACCAGTACCACGCTGTTAAGTGGCGTGATGTTGTTAACCGCATGTACCACCTTTGCCACTCCAGCGGCTAATCCTAACGCTGACAAACAGACGGCGACCAATACCGTTCAATTTCAGCAAATCCGTAATGCCACGATTAAGCTTGATTATGCAGGTACTACTTTTTTAGTGGATCCTATGCTAGCGGCTAAAAACGCTTATCCAGGGTTTGAAGGCACAGTAAATAGCCAAATACGCTATCCAATGGTCGATTTGCCTATATCCGTTGAAGAGGTGCTTAAGGCGGATGCTATTATTTTGACCCATTTACATGCTGATCATTGGGATGATGCTGCACGTAACTTAGTGCCTCGTGACATGCCAATTTTTACCCAAGATGAAGCCGATGCAGCAATCGTACGTAAAGATGGCTTTACCGATGTCAGAGTATTGACAAAGCAAGGTGTGGTGTTTAAAGGCACTAAAATCAATAAAACCATCGGACAGCATGGCACTGATGCGATGTATAAAGTTCCAGCGCTTGCTCAGTTACTTGGCAAAACGATGGGAATTGTGTTCCAAAAGCCAAACTATAAGACCGTCTATGTAGTAGGAGATACCATTTGGGATAAGGAAGTAGAAGATGCACTTACTCGCTACAAGCCTGATGCGGTTATCTTGAATACAGGCTATGCACAGCTGACTACCTTTGTCGATGACTCTATCATTATGGGTAAAGACGATGTATACCGTGCGTATCAATTCTCACCTAATGCTCAGATAATTAATGTGCACATGGATACGGTCAATCATGGCGCACTGTCGAAGGCAGAGCTGCGCCGTTTTATCGAGCAAAAACATCTGGATAAACAACGTACGCTTGTCCCTGATGATGGTCAGTACTACAAGTTCTAGTTCTTTATGGATTTGTTTTTAGAATCACTTTTGTCTAGTCGTACTTTTTGAGTATTGCTAGACATGATAAATATGGCACAACTGAGACAGCTTATGAATATTCCAAATTATTCAGGTAGCGCACCTTTCGTCCTTTCGGTGCTTGACAATGCCTTCACCGGCGTTGGCCACACAGTAGAGAACACCTTTCAAGAGATGATTGCGCTTGCGAAACTGGCGGATAAAAGGGGCTTTCAGCGGTTTTGGATGTCTGAACATCATGCCATGCCTGGCGCCGCGGTTCCTTCGCCACAGATGATGGTTGCACGTCTAACGGGGGAAACCGAAAGCATTAGGCTTGGTGCAGGCGGCATCATGCTACCGAATCATGTGCCTCTGGTGGTCGCTGAGCAATTTGGTATGCTTGATGCGCTGGCGCCAGGACGGATTGATCTGGGTTTGGGAAGGGCACCAGGTACGGATGGCGCAACAGCTTCAGCTTTGCGTCGTCACCATGCGGCAAACGATGAGTTTCCTCAGCAAGTCGCAGAGTTGTTGGGCTTTTTAGAAAATAGTTTTCCACAAGACCATCCTTATAGTGAGGTTCATGCGGTGCCAGGCCCATGGCAGGCCGAGCAAAATCGAGTGCCACCATCGAAGACCACAGCTGATGTCTGGATCTTGGGGTCATCGACTTATTCAGCGCATCTGGCAGCACAGCTTGGCAGACCTTATGCATTCGCTTTGCAGTTTGGCAGTGCTGATGTCTTAAATGCCATGCGGATTTACCGAGAGAATTTCCGTCCCTCAAAAATCCTAGCCAAGCCATACAGTTTGGTCAGTATTGGTGCGATTGCAGATGAAGACCCTGTAGAGGCACGTCGCCAGTCAAGTTCTACTGCTATGGCAATGTTAAGAATGTTCCAACGTAAACCTTTTGCCCTACTGCCACCTGATGAAGTGGCGGCTTTTCAAGGTAATGTACAAGAGCATCAGATTATTGACAAATATACTGATCAAACCCTTCATGGTACTGCTGCCGAGGTCGCAAAAGGTTTAGAGGATATTCAGGAAAAGACAGGGGTTGACGAGGTAATGCTGGTTGTTCAGGGCTATTCGCGCCCCGCCCAATATCGCACCGTTGAGCTAATCGCAAATCACTATGGTATGCCAAGTCACTAGATCTTGTTGAGAATAATGATATTAAAAGGTGAGCGAAGAGCTTAATACCTAACCATTGGACTTGTTATTAGGTATGCCAGCAGTACTTTTTATTCCCATAAAGGTACATTATGGTAAATGGTTTTAGATAGAATGATTCGGTTTCATTGGATCCATTGGGGCATAGCCTGTTGATAAGTTATTAAGACAATTAGTTGTTACGAACAGGTTTGTACAATTGAGCCTTGAAACTTTATAATGCTCAATGAAATCAAAAGGTAAAATGTATTGTCCACGCAGTTCAACAAAAATCACCTTTTGAGATAAGTTTGTAGTCCAACTAAGGTTATTGAATGAAACAGTATCTAGATTTATGTCAACGTATAGTTGATGAGGGTGTATGGGTCGAGAATGAACGGACTGGAAAACGCTGCTTAACCGTTATTAATGCTGATTTAAACTACAATGTAGGAGCTAATGAGTTTCCCTTAGTAACTACTCGAAAGAGTTATTGGAAAGCAGCTATCGCAGAATTATTAGGGTATCTACGTGGTTATGATAGCGCAGCTCAGTTTCGAGCTATTGGATGTAATACATGGAACGCTAATGCCAATGAAAATGAAGCTTGGTTAGCTAATCCTTATCGTAAAGGTAAGGATGATATGGGCCGAGTTTATGGTGTACAGGGGCGCAGGTGGCGTAATTCAGTAGGAGAGGAGTTTGACCAGCTTCATAAGATCTATGATAACTTGCGAAACGGTATTGATGACCGAGGTGAAATTCTAACCTTCTACAATCCAGGTGAGTTTCATATGGGATGTTTACGTCCTTGTATGCATACTCATACATTTTCGTTGTTAGGTGGCAAGCTTTATTTGACTTCATCACAACGTTCATGTGATGTACCATTAGGTCAAAATTTTAATCAGATTCAAGTGTTTACCTTACTAGCTCTCATGGCTCAAATTACGGGCCACGAGGCCGGAAAAGCTTATCATAAGATCGTAAATGCACATATTTATGAAGATCAATTACAATTAATGCGTGACGTGCAATTAAAACGCGAACCTTATCCGGCACCTAAGCTTCATATTAACCCTGAAATTAAGTCTCTCGAAGATATTGAAACATGGGTAACATTGGATGATTTTAGAGTTGAAGGATACCAGTATCATGAGTCTATTGCCTATCCATTCTCAGTTTGATATCAGCATAAAGTGAAAGCTGAGAAAAGGAGACCATCCCAGATTCTGTGTAACTGCCATTTAGATTAAATGCTTACTGATACGGTCATCAAACATAATCATAAAACGATTCAGAGCAGACGTCCAGTTACGGATGGGCATCGACCACCTTGACGATGCTTGCTGAGTCGCCAGATAAATCACCTTGAATGCTGCCTGATCAGAGGGGAACACCTTACGCTTATTCACCGCTGTCCGAATGACACTGTTTAGCGACTCGATAGCATTGGTAGTATATATAGCTTTTCTGATATCTTTAGGATACTCGAAGAACACCGTTAAGCCCTCCCAGTTATTGCGCCAAGACTTAACCACGTGCGGATAGTCCTTACCCCAAGTATCATCAAAGTGCTCAAGATTAGCCTCTGCCATCTCGAGGGTATCAGCGCCATAGATGGCCTTTAAATCAGCCGCTACGGCCTTTTTGTCCGTCCACGGTACGAACTTCATTGAATAACGCACCATATGCACGATACACAGCTGAACCTGAGCGTTGGGGTAAACGGTGTTGATGGCATCAGGGAAGCCTTTTAAACCATCGACACAGGCAATGAGGATATCTTGTACCCCGCGGTTTTGTAGTTCAGTAAGAACACCCAGCCAGAACTTAGCGCCTTCATTCTCTGAGAGCCACATACCAAGCAGCTCTTTTTTACCATCAAGTCCCACGCCTAAGGCCAGATAGATCGCCTTGTTGATGATCTGCTTGTCTTGACGTACCTTGACGACAATGCAGTCTAGATAGACGATAGGATAAACACTGCTCAATGGCCGGTTCTGCCAAGCTGTGATGTCCTCTAAGATGTTGTCAGTGACTCTTGAGACAAGAGAGCTTGAGATATCGACGTCATAGAGCTCTTTAATGCTCTCTACAATCTCGGTGGTGGTTTGACCCTTGGCATAAAGGAATATGATCTTGTCATCAAGGCCACTAATACGGGTTTGATGCTTGCGCACGAGTGTAGGTTCAAAGTCACCATGACGGTCTCTTGGGGTGGATATCTCAATATCGCCTGTGTCGCTACGGACTCTCTTTTTAGTGTGTCCGTTGCGCTTATTAGGTTTATCCGCCTTTTCATGCTTGGGATAGCCGAGATGATCTTCCATCTCAGCTTCTAGTGCAGTGTCGATAAAGGATTGCATGAGCTGCTTTTGGAAGTCTTTAATGTCATCAAAGCTTTTCATGCTACCAGCCATTTGCTCGGCCAGTTTTTTAATGTCAGATTGAGTCGTCATTGCTTATTCTCCTGTTAGTGGATTATAAGCAGTTACACAGAGTTTGGGAAAGGCTCGAGAAAAGTGATAAATTTCTATTAGGCATAAAGTATCAGTATATGTGATTTATGCTATAGGGTATATGCTTATTAGCTAAGCTCTTGCTAGCTCTTAAGTACAAGGAAATTAAGTTTATACTTTTATAACAAAGGTGGTCTCGATAGATTAGTGCATCAGCTGGTTCGGTGTTGCATCTTTTAAAGCTAACATTTGTCTCAGTTTTTTAATCTCCTGTCTAGCTTCTAATAACGACCTTTTATCTGTATCAGATTGTTTTTTATAATAATCTCGTGACTCTTTCATTTTTTGTAACCGTTTATCTGAGTGTTGAGCGACTCTTTTTATATCTTGATATTCATTAAACCAGTAGATAACCTCATTTTGTGCTTGAATCATCTTTGCTTCAAGCGCATTCTTAACATCAGCATTATCTATGGTTCTTTTGTCTTTACGCGATTTCTCTTCAGCTTTTCTGATATCTTTGATCTGGTTTAGCTTTTGGACGGGCCAACCACGGTTTGTAATAGTATTTCGATGAATACCAGTCATCTTCGAAAGTTGCGCTATAGTGGGTTTTAGCTTTTTGTTATCTTGAAGATCTATTAAGGCAATATTTAGAGCAGAAGTTATTGCTTCATAGTCGTCATTATTTTTTTGATCATAAGCTTCATTACTCATAGTTCGATTGCCTCACCAAGATTTTCCAATACCATTTTGGCCTCGTTCATTGCTGCTAGAATTTGCTCACGAGACTCCAAATATTCTGGTTTATTGAGGTTGGTTTTATTTAACATGTAAACTTCACGCCATTTAGGAGCATGCTTAGTAGTTACAACGGCTTGTTTGCATCGAGCTGGGTTACAACGCAGTGAACCAATACATGGTAGGCTTGAGTCATACTCTTCTGCTCTACCACCATAGCAAAGCCCTTGTCCCATATAGACCATGGCAACCCCTTGATCTACCATAGCCTCATAAATCTCATCCTCTGTGTATCCTTCAGCCATATATCCACTAAACGTCTTGATCAGACCTTTTTTATGCTCACTCGCTTTACCACCATAATATGTACCATTTGGATTATGGGCAGTTTTAATAGCATCTAATTCAGCTGCTCGGCGCAGTGATTTCGTATCACCTTTTCGGTTGCCGTCTTTTGACAGCATCTCACCTATATCACCGTAGCCTAACGTAACTGACGAGGTGGCGCCAGTAGATGTGTACTTAGAGATGCTCTCTACAAAATGTTTCAATTGAAACGATATAAGAGGCAATCCAACTTCAGCCTTAAACAATTGATATGTTAATGTGTGTCTTAACATATATGGATTGAATTTTAGTTCTTTAGCAACTTTTTCGCCTAAGAGTTGGCTAATAAAGTTATTCATTTGATACACGATACCAGTACTAGTCATTGACTGGGGGGAGTTATCAGGTTTAACAGTATCTACATTAGAAATTAAGTAGGGCGACGCCTTAATTTTTGAGATATACGAAGCTGCTAATACTGCATCCTTAACAATTGGTATAGCTACCCATCTGTCGTCAAACAAACCTGTACTAACTTCATCTTTATGCTTTTTGACCGTACTTTCAATCAGCCAGACGGAGTCACTTTGAATTAAGCACGAACAATCCTGAACTCTTATTTCTGATAGTTCAGATGGTCTCATACCTGTATATTGACCCACTAAATACGCGCAGGCATACGCTACGAGGTTAAAGTATTCTCTAAGATTATCTAACTTGTAACCACGTTTTTTCAATGCGTTACGTAAAGTTCGTCCACCCATGACACTAGAGTCTTTTTTGAGCATCCAATCATAGGGTTCAATTATGTTTGTAATGAAACTTGAAGGATAGCCTTTAGTTCCTAATCTCATAGCAATATAAGCATTTAAAATTTCGTGGGTTACTCCTTCTTCGTTTGCCCATGAAACGTGGTTGCTTGTATTAAATCTTTCTAAGGAGTTAGGATCTGATATCTTTGCTGAAGCTCCTATAGCGTTTAAAAAGTCCACTATGATAAAGGAAGCCATTTTCGAGAGAGATTCAAATACCAGATCTGGCAGTACTTGTTCTTTTTTCGAAGTATTAGTATTAGCAAGTCTCTTCCATTTCAGGCTATTTAACTCTACATAAGCGATAGGTTTTTCAAATACATACTGAACCGACGCTGGACTGCGTAGATATTTGAAAAATTTATCTAGCTCTATATTTTTTACACGATCGTAGTTTTCAGCAGCTTTGGAATACAGTTCGGGTGTTATATCGGAGAGTGTTCTGATTTTTTCCTGAACAAACTCATGGCCTAACTCATGAGATGCCTGTTTAAATATTTCATTAATAAACGTTAATCCATTTTCAAAAATTGTAATTAAAGAGTTTGCTTTTAAGACTTTTTTTGTTCGACTTTGGCCTTCCTTACTTTGAAGCTTGAAAATCGAATTGTTTAGCAAGGCCAACTCGAATATGATTTTTATTTCTATTAAAACGAATCTTGGGATATCTGTATACTTTGAAAAACTAATGCGGAGCTTTGCGCCCTGAACATTTCGTGCAGCATTAGGATAGTCGTCATTAAAGTCCCAAAAGTCGTCAGAAAACTTTGATAATTTCGATACAGGTTTGTCCATAAGGTACGTCACATACTCTATGTCATCTGTGTAATTATTTTGAAGGTGCTTCTTCTTTTGAACTGTAGCATGGTCTAGAGCATCTAAAACATATAAACGATGTTCTGCAAAACCTGTTAATACATTCAGCTTTTTTTCATAGTCCATTAGATTACTCCATCAACTAGTGTGGTCGTTTCAATGTATTCTGCTAAACGCCGTCCATTTTCTAATTCTTCTAAGGAAAAATTAGATAGTTCAGGTTCTGTAATACCTTTTATCAGTTCTAAATTCTCTGAAATAACATGCCCATAGGGTGTATCCATGACACGGGAGTGCTCTTTCAAAAGCGTATAGTCACGCTTCATTGCAAAAATTTCAGGCAGATTCTTAGCTGTAATAATGACATTGTCACAACCCAAACATTTGTTATATTGTGAGCATGGAGTACCAGGTATGTAGGATGAAAGATTTTTTACAAAATCTGGTGGGTCAAAAATATTTCTGCATTCAGCTAGAGGAGTATGAAAGGTTGTTACCAACTCATCATTTTTTTTGGACTCTATATCTTCTGGCACTTTCTCAACTTTTTTATCCAGAGTCGATTGATGTATCTCTTCTAATTCATCATTTATCTTCATTCTACTCATGGAGTTAAAATCTAGAGAATCTATATAACCGAGAGTTGTTTGGAGTGAGGAGTGACCCAACATGAGTTGAATTTCACGTACAGTTACGCCATTTCTAAGCATCTCACTAACAAATGTTGGTCTAAACCGACTTATTGTAAGAGTTAGGGGATCTCCTGCATCATTTTTTAAATTATATTTCTTAACAAACCTGGACAAACTAGCTCCCAATGCTTTTGCATTTTTTTCTTTGTTTCCTAATAGTGGAGATACTCTGCCGTGCTTTTTTGTACTATTCGACTGATAGATGAACAACCTATCTTTAAAGGCATCATCTTCAATATCTTGTCGAAAACTACTCGTCAATTGGACTAATTCTTCAAAAATAATTTTTATAGACTTAGCTTGAGATGACGTAAGCCATGTCAGTTCTGCATTAAAAAGATCGAGGTGGTATTCTTTATGACCATCAGACCTTTCTTTCCAATATCTAAGACAAGGCCGCGATGTTGCCGGATGGGAATCTACATAATCGTTTATATCAAGAGAAAGTAAAGGATTTGCATTTAAACCAGTAATTTGAGCAAGCCTTAAAACGTAAGGCGTTAGTGTATCCATATTTATCATTGGGGTAATGCCCCAGTCGTTGTATACCTCTATCAAACCCTTATCTGAATCATTAATAATTCTTAAGAAAGACTTCTCAATAGGTGATTTAGCTGTATTGTAATGAACTGGCTTACACATTAAGCGGTTTTCAAAGAGCCATCGCGCATTCTCTAGTGTCGAAAGGCCTCTAATGACTGAACCCTTTTCGTCCAAAGGATTGCTGCCTAAACCCGTTTTCTTATAAGGTTTGAGGGCTTTTCTAGATTCGCTCAATCCTTTTTCAATAGCCTCTAATATTCGAAGTCGCTCGTTCATTGTAAATGGCTTTTTAACATCTGTTTCTCTAGTTGTAGCAAATCCATTTATATTGAAAAAGCTATATTCTATATCGCGTACTTGAGTCAGCCGATTCAATGTTATACGGACTGAACTCAAAACTGTATTTGCATGATAACTTGATATTTCTTTATTTATTACCTTGTCCTCTAAATATTTCCGATATCTAGATAATAGGTATTCATCAAAAGTTGTTACGATTCTAAAGGGTTTATTTCCATACAGTTTAGATAAGAACTCTATAAATGAACTACTCGCAACTCTATAATTACTCTTGCCTGATTTTGAAGAGACAGTTTTGCTACTACAAGCAAACAGTTGCTCAACCTGAATAAACGGTTCTAATTTTGAAGGAGGGAAGAAGTCATCAGCTGCATTTAGCTCTCTTGCTGCGAGTCTATGAAAACGCTCTATCTGACTTTCACTATGATTTCTTCTATTGACATTCGCTTCGCTTGTTCTTTCAGCAACGCTTCTATAATTTGGATCAATAATTCCAATTTTTTCTAAGTCTTTGTGAATGAATTCCCAAGCATCTTTAACAACACTAAATCTTAAGGATTCTTTTTTTATAGGTAGTTGTTCTGGAGACATTTTTCCTATCGAAATTTTGTTGCCGAAAATAGGTAAAGTGTGCTTTTCCTCTACAGTTAGCTTTCTGTACCAATTCAAAAGTTTTCTAGTGTTTTCGATGCCAGCCGCTTCGTAGCTTTCACTTGGTATTATTAGAATCCCTTCTTCGATCATCCTTTCAATTAAAGGAGTAGTAAGACTCCTATATTTTTGTGCAACAGAGTATGAGACACCTACAGCACTCTGAATATGCTTAACAGCTACACTGAAGCCTAAAGTATTATCCGCTTTACTAATTGGTATTTCCCATAATGCTTCTGTATCCGCAGTTGTTTTCGATACCCATTCTATAACAGCTGCTTCGGCGTCTTTAATTGGTTGTTTTTCTTCAACGATTTTACAGTCTGCACCTAAAATCCCTAGCTCAGGAAAATCCTCATGAAACTCATCAATGGTTATTCCAATGTTTTTCATTTGATGTCCTTAATGCCAATTCTTAATTGCGTTTGTTCAGACAAGCGCCTCATCTTCTCGGCCCTAGTTAATAAGTCACCGTTCTCATCACACATACTGTTATAGATATCTTGGGGGATACTTGTATATATCTGTGTAGTCTGGAGATGGTTGTGCCCTAAGTTTTTTTGCACAATAACGAGCCGATCTAAGTAATCGGAACCTAAATCATTTGACTGCAATATTGAATAAGCATTTCCGTGCCTTAACTTGTGAGGAGAGATGCTTCGATCAAGGCGACCTTTCTTTATTGCACGTTCACTTATACGTTCAAGCAATTTGTTGATTGCACTAGGCGTGTAGGGAGTACCTTTAGCATTAAAAAATGCTGGGGTTTTAGACGGGTCTACATATTTACGGGCATATTTTTTATACAGGGGAGATGCATGATATTTCTGCACACGTTTGATAGTTGCTAAGCTAAGCAAAGTCCAGCGTGGCTTAATTTGATTACCACGGCCTTTACTTCCTTTGACTTTTAAAGGCACGTAATCAGCATGGATAGGCTGTTCATTATCGGAGGAAATAAACTTTTCAGAATTGAAGTTGTTAGTATCGTTAAAGTCCTGAAGAGTAACTCTAGGTAGTTCTGAACGACGTAAGCCAGAGTCGTATAAAAATTGGAGTAAAGCTCTTTCTCGTTCTGAATCAGTAAATTCAATCAATATAAAAAGGTCATCAAGTGTGCAAGAGCTAATGGGTGTGCGCTTTGGTGGTTTTGATAGCAAGCCATCGCTATATGGGTTATCTTCTCTAAGCTTATCACGGTCTTCTGTAGGGCTACAAAGGTATTCGATGAAGGCATGTATTGTCTCATCTCTACTTCTAACAGTAGATGAGTTCTTATGATCTTCACGAATTAAAAATGTCAGGTATTCTTGAATTACGTATTTTGGAACTGTAATAAATACTTCATCAGATTCACTGTCATCATAATCTGGACGACTACGAATATAACTTAAGAAGTAGCTTAGGTTTCTACCATAAGTAACTGCTGATTTATAAGAGATTATTTGATGTTTGGTTCGATACGACAAATACTCAGAAACAAGAGGAAGGATCTTGCCATCATCATCAAATACTCCAACACCATTCACTTTTACGGTTTTGTTCAATGATAAGTTTGGAATCTCATTGAGTAAACAAGACTTAGATAAATCTAACTTTGTATCAGAACAAACTTTAACATCCATAATAATCACTATCTCAATACATAGACTAAGTTATGTATTGCATTATATACGATCTATTACTCCGTATTGTGCATTATTGTTATGGGGGTATAATAGGAATAAATCCGCTGAGCGCTGATAAAGCTGACAAGAGAGCTTATTATCCGCAACAAAGAACTGAAACAATGTATGACAAGGCGGCAAGGCCACTTGACTGGCTTCGCTTGGATTCCAACCAGAGACGATAAGACGTCTGGAGTTGGGGTTAATTTTTATTTGCTCAATAAGCTGCGATATTTGATCGACGCCGTCATCATTATAAACATTGTTGTCACTTTCATCAGTGTTTTTAGTTGCGCCATAGTTGCGCCATTGATGGCCATAGACAGGGCCCAGATCCCCAGCAGGGCGATTAAAGCGCGCGGTTTGCTCAGCGGTGGCCCATTCATTCCAAATGCGTACGTTATTTTGCTGCAAATAATCAACGTGCGTGCTACCGCTTAAAAACCATAATAGCTCATACACGATGGACTTAAAGTGTACTTTTTTAGTGGTCAGTAAGGGAAAACCCTCTGCCAAGTCAAAGCGCAATTGCGCGCCGAAATGACTTAAGGTGCCAGTGCCAGTGCGATCGCCTTTTTCAGTGCCGTGAGCCAACACGTACTGGAGTAAATCAAGATAAGCTTGTTCGTTTTTGCTAGTAATCATGGTCTACAACTTCAATATTTAATAACAACTAAGTTTATTTAATGTCTAATATGGGTCTAATAAGCAGCTTGTCTACCCCAATCATAAATGTCACGTTTATAAGCATAAATGATGAGCACGATACCAATGATAATCATCGGTGCGCTTAAGATCTGCCCTTTGGTGACCCAGCCTAAAAGGATAAAACCTTGATCGGCATCGGGCTGACGGAAGAACTCGACAATAAAGCGGCTAAAGCCATAACCAAGCATAAACACGCCCGTCACCGCCATACGCGGACGCGGCTTTGAGGAGTACCACCACAGTAGCAAAAACAGCAGCAGTCCTTCGGTTAACGCTTGATAGAGCTGCGAGGGATGGCGTGGCAGTAAATACTGACCGCTAACCTCAGCCGCCAATTGCTGCAAGGTTGGGTCGGCCTGCATTAGCTGAGCATCAAAGGCCGCCGCTTGCGGGAAATAAGTGAGCCAGTTATAGCCGCCATCAGAGACACGGCCCCACAGCTCGCCATTGATATAGTTGCCAATGCGTCCAAACAATAAGCCCGTTGGCACGCAAGGCACGATAAAATCGAGGACTTGAAAAGGCGTCTTTTTATACTTACGCGCAAAATAAAGCATGCCAAGAGCGACACCAATAAGGCCGCCATGAAAAGACATACCACCTTCCCAAACCCTAAATAAGTAGGCCGGATTTTGTAGTAATTCGCCAAATTGATAGAAGAGCACGTAACCGATACGGCCGCCCAAAATCACCCCAAGCGCGCCAAAGAACACTAAGTCTGAGACCATATCCGTCGACCAAGCATCGCGTTTAGTACTGCGATACCAAGCAAGACCAAAGGCTGCGGCAAAGGCAAGCAAGTACATCAAACCATACCAGTGTACTTCGATAGGGCCGAGCGCTAACGCTACTGGGTCATACTGAGGATGAATGTTCATAAAAGTCATAATATTGAGAATAAGATGCTGCTCATGATAGCAAATTTAGCTGTTACGAACACTAATTTCGCATCGCAATACTGGGCAGTATGGTAAGCGTGCAATGCTAAAAAAATGCTGCTAGTAAAGAAGCCGCGCGCTAGAGAAATAATCATCATTACTATAGCCGCGAGCGTAAGCTAACCGCACAAAGTTATAAGATAGTAATGTCGGATAAAAAACGCTAAGATAAAAACAAACGAGATTGTGATGGTTTATACCAAAATACTGTAAGACCAAAAATACTGTAAGACCAAAAATACTGTAAGACCAAAAATACTATAAGACTAAGGACAGTCATGAAACCCTATCGGTCAAATAGAGCAGTGCTGACTCAGCAAAGATTAGGCACAATACCAAGTTCGATATTTGCTCTAACCGCGCTTAGCTTGTTATTGCCTCCTATTAGTGCTCAAGCGGCTGAAAGCGGCATTGAGCAAATCACTATTTATCAAGGCTTAGCGAGCGTCACGCGTACGCTGCCGATTGCTGGTAGCGGTGAGCAAACGTTAGTGTTTTCTTGCTTGTCGCCTTATCTTGATCAAGACAGCTTGAGCGTACAAGCGCTTGGCGACGTTAATGTCGGTGAAGTCAGTATCGAGACCTTAAGCGGTGAGCAAGCTCAACTGTGCCAGTATCAAGGCGATGCTAAGGTACAGACGCAGCAAAATCACTTAGCCAGTATCAAAGCCGATTTAGAAGCGGCGCGTTTGGTCAAAGCCTATTTGCAAAATATGACCAAAGTCAACCAAATCAGCTTCGAGGGCACTTTGGGCAGTAATGCTCGTGAGCTAGAGACGCAGGCCGCCGCTATTAATAAGCGAATCCTTGAGATTGAGCAGCAACAAGCCCGCGCGCAAGATGCACTCAATCAGCTCATGGCTGGTAGCAGCACGACCACGCAAAATAGCGTCACCCAAGTCAGCGTGCGCACCGCTAGCCGTACGCCAAGTAACCTCAAGCTGCACTATCAAGTGCGCGGCGCTAGCTGGCAACCGACCTATCAAGCACGGCTCAATACCGATACTAAGCAGTTAAGTATTACTGCCTCGGCCATTATCGCGCAGCAAACCGGCGAAAACTGGCAAAACGTGCCTTTAATGCTCAGCTCAGTGAATCCGAACCAAAACGCGACAGGCCAGCTGCCTTATGTGCAGCGCTTATCGCTCTATGACGAGCAGCAGCAAGGTAGTGTCGCAAGATACGCGCAGCCAATGATGGAAGCGCCAGTCGTGGTGGTCTCAGCAGACGAAAGCGCTGGAGCTATGGCTAATATGGCGCCGTTACCGAGCTTTGCGGTCAACCGGCAAGATAAAAACGGCATAACTGAATACCGTTTGCCGCAGCGCGTTAGTATTCCGAGTGATGGTCGGCGGGTACGTACTGTTATCGATGAGCAAGCAGGAATCAGTAAGCTGTGGATTCGAAGCACACCAAGTGCAGAGCTGGCAGGATATTGGTATGCGTCAGCGCCGTTCTTGACACCCGCTTGGGTCGATGGCTCGCTGCAGCTGTACCGTGATGATAATTATATCGGGCAAACGCGCTATAGCTATCAGCTGCTAAAAGAGCAAGGCATTGGCTTTGGTGTTGATAATAATATGCGAGTTAAACAATTAGTAGATGAAGATAAACAAGGCGAGAAAGGCGCGTTTAATCGCATCCAAACTTTGACTAAGACAGAAGCTTATCAGTTTACTAATCAGCATAATAAAACGGTCAACTTACAAGTATTAGGCAGCGAGCCTATCAGCCGCGATGATAACTTAAAAGTCAGTGCCACCCATACGCCGCCAATTAGCGAGCGCGATTGGAATAGTAATCAAGGAGTCGTGGCTTGGGACTTTAAGTTAGCGCCGCAACAGTCGCAAGTCGTGCAGTCGACCTCGCAAATCAGTTATCCGGCTAAGCAAGAATTGATCAGTAATTAAAAAAGGAAAACTATGTGTATCGTCGCTATCGCTTGGCAGCTCTTTGATGAGCTGCCGTTAGTACTTTTATCAAATCGTGATGAGTTCTTAGCGCGTCCTACCGAGCAGTTGCACCAGTGGCCAGATCAGCCGATCTATGCTGGCCGCGACAGCCAAAGTGGCGGCACTTGGTTAGGCATTTATCAGCAAGAACGTCAACAGCAGAGTCAACAACAGAATCAGCAGTCTACTGAGGACAATCAAAGCCCTTTATATCAACAAAACGGTCACTGGGCGGCGGTATTAAACTTTCGCGATGGCGTGCAAGCAAGAGCAGATGAGCGCTCACGCGGCGAATTAGTGACCAGTTTTTTGACAAGTACACTCAGCCCGATGGCATTTGCGCGGCAGATTAAGCTACGAGACTACGCTGGGTTTAATCTCATCATTGGTGATAGCCAGCAAGCGGTCATCGTCAATAACCGTGGCCATGCGCCGACCGCTTTACATGCAGGATTGCATGTTTTCTCCAACGGACAGCCGGATGAAGAGTGGTTTAAAACTGAAAAGCTCCGCGCGCGCTTGCGTCAAGAAGTGCTGCCGCTCATCGCTGAGGATAGCTCGCTTGCGTATTGGCAAGCGGCCGCGCTTAATGTGATGTCAGATAGCACCTCAGCGCCTGAGGAAGGGCTGCCGAAAACAGGCGTACCAAAAGCTATAGAGCAAGCCTTATCGTCTGTGTACATCGACGCGGTCGCTTTGAGTAATACTGATACGCCAATGCCAAGTTATGGCACGCGTACGCAAAGTATTTTGACTTTGCGCGGTGAAGATAAGTCAGAAGTAAAAGCGCAGCTGATTAGCCATGAAACGGATAATGTTAAGTGTTAGGTAGCGAGCATTCCACGCAATATTGTGACGTTATACAGGTTACAGGGGCTGAAAAATGGAGCTATGCTTTATTAGGCTTGCCAGAAAAATAGCTAAAGACATAAAAAATGCTCGCTGTCATATCTGATGTTTTAGATATGACAGCGAGCATCTTTCATTAACGTGAGCGTCTATTCCATCAATAAATGATTGTTTTGTTCCGGAATAATCAGCTCTTGTCTAAGGGGTAACTCGCGTGCCAGCTCTTGCAAAGCACGGCGATAGACCCCGCGTTTAAAGTGAATCACTTGTCCGAGCGGATACCAGTAGCTGACCCATTGCCAATGGTCAAATTCAGGTTTTCCCTCATCAAAGCGAATGTGTTGAGTATTCGGCTCATCTAAGCGTAGCAAAAACCATTTTTGTTTTTGCCCAATACATAAAGGATACTGCCCATGGCGCACGTAGCGCTTTGGCAAGCGATAGCGTAACCAATCTTGAGTGACTGCCAATAAGTCGACATGGCGCGGATGCAGCCCGACCTCTTCCCAGAGTTCGCGGTACATCGCATCCATTGGCGTCTCGCCGCGGTCGATACCGCCTTGCGGAAACTGCCAAGCGTTGTGTCCGATACGCTTTGCCCACAGTACTTGCCCTTGTGTATTTGCCAAGATGATGCCGACATTGGCGCGAAAGCCGTCTGCATCTATCATGACTTAACCTTTTAATTTATCTAAAAATAACTTATTGCCAAGCGACATTCGATAGCCAACATAATTATTATAAGGTAGTGACTATCGTTGCCAAATTAGAATAAGTTTTATTACCCTTATTAAAACAAGAAATGGTCAAAATGTGTAACGATAATTTGCTATAAAATGTTTCACAAATTTAACGATTTAAAATCAATAACTTAAAATACAACTTTTGTTAAATAATGATAAGGCGGTAAATAATCAAACTTGCTCCCTTAGGTTCAAACAGGCTTTAAGTTTATGTTTCTAGACAAACCCTAGATGAAACTAATGCTAAACTAGTGCTACACTAACGGCATAAATCAGTACCGTAAATTAATAATATTAGGATAAGAAGATGGCAGAATCAAAAGCGAGCGTCACTTGGCAAGAGAATAAAGCTTTTATGGGCGTAGCGCCATCAGGGCATAACGTTCAGATCGACGCTGATAAAGAGAAGGGCGCAAGTCCCATGGAGCTAGTACTACTAGGACTTGGCGGCTGTGCCAGCTACGACGTGGTATCTATCTTACAAAAATCGCGGCAACAGGTGCAGGATGTACGCTGCGAGCTGACTGCACAGCGGGCGGAAACTATCCCAGCAGTATATACAGATATCTACCTACATTTTGTGGTTAGCGGACAAGATATCGCTGAAAAACAGGTTGAAAAAGCCATTAAACTTTCCGCTGATAAGTACTGCTCAGCCAGTCGTATGCTAGTAGATGGCGGCGTTAACATCACTCATGATTTTGTCATAACGACAGGCGAAGGGGCAGATGGTTAGATGATTTACCTCTTTGGTTTTATCCCTGATACTGCCGCTGCCGCAATATGGGCAATGGTGGTCGCCAGTTTATTGCCGCTACTGATGGCAATAACGGCCAAGGTGTTAGGCGGCTTTGGTCTCTCGGATAACGCCCATCCGCGAGAGTTTTTGCGGCAGACTACAGGTGCTTCGGCGCGGGCGAATGCCGCTCAGCAAAACAGCTATGAGACGCTACCGGTATTTTTGGCAGCGGTTATTGTCGCGATGCTGTTCTTTGTACCACAGCCCATTATTAATACCTTAGCTTGGCTATATGTGATTATCCGTATCGGTTATTGCGCGGCTTATATTACTAATTTGGCGACTTTTCGCTCTATTCTTTGGGTGCTATCAATGGCCTGTCCGCTAATGCTATTTTATATTGCGATTCGGATTAGCGCTTAGCTGTTAAAGTCAAAGCGTTGAAATAATAAAAGCGAAAAACGGTATTTAACAGCTACCTCAATTTAGAATTTTTATCAGCGACTCGCTTGTAAAGCGGCGATAATAGCCGCTTTATCTTTCTGCCTTTTGATCTCATTCCATAGACTTTGTGCTTCCATATAGCCCTTAGTCAGCATGCCCAGCCACTGCTTATAACGACCAACGAGCACCACATCATTTTTTGCTTCGCCTTGCAAAAACCTAATTTGATGAGTGATTAAGTCTGACCAAAGTAGTGTCGACGTTTTCAACGATTCGTCCTTAGCTACATCTATTTTATCCACTTGCGCAATTAAATCCGGCCGCGTCACCGCCCCGCGTCCGAGCATCAAATGGTTGGTGCCTGATTGCCTGATACATAGCTTCGCTTCCTCAGTGTTCCAAATCTCACCATTAGCAATCACTGGGATATCTAGGCTATTAAAGCCTTGAATTTTCTCCCAGTAAGCGGGCGGCTTATAGCCTTGCGTTTTCGTGCGGGCATGAATGGTTAGCCAATCCGCGCCGCTCGCGTCAATTGCCCCGCGTATATCATCCATACGGCTGGTATCGGTGTAGCCGAGACGTATCTTTGCTGACACAGGAATTTCGCTAGGGACTGCTTGGCGTACAGCGCTAATAATCTGATACATGACTTCAGGCTCATCGAGCAGCACTGAGCCGCCGCGATGGCTATTGACCGTCTTAGCAGGACAACCAAAATTAATATCGATAGCGGGCGCACCAAGCTCACAAGCAAAGACCGCATTCTCTGCCATCAACTGCGCTTCGCTACCGAGCAACTGGATATGAATAGGCGTACCTGAGGCGGTCTTAGCATCATGATGCAGCTCTGGCACGTATTTATAGAATACATGCGCAGGCAAGACAGTTTGGGTGACGCGAATAAACTCACTCACCGACCAATCATAAGGGCGACCCAAATCGGCGGCAATCTGCGTTAAGATTTGCCGCATTAACGGATCGGTCAAGCCTTCCATTGGGGCTAGTAGGCGGACGGGGTTGCTAAATAAAGGATTAAATTGTTTATTAGACATAGTATAAGAATTAAAGGTTTTAGCTGTTTTGGGTCGGTAGGTTACGTATCGCGAATGACAGTCTACAGCGGAGAATTGAATTTAATGACAAGGTTTATAAACGTTCGGGTAGGCTACGGCTTTAGCCCAGCAAATCGTTATACAAAATTAAAATATTGCTTGGTAAATACCAAGTTTAAAATTTAGTTATAACGTCTAAGAGCTCAAAGTACATAAAAAATTTAAGCTGCTAAATAAATGAGCAAACTAACTGCCATAAATCACTTTTTTACCGGTCTGCAGTCCTGAGATGAGTGGCGCAATATTGGCAATATCTAAGTTATTTTGTGCGCGAGTACAAGCCACATACAACAAACGCAATTCTTCAGGGCTAATCTTAATGCCGTTGGTCGTGACATCATAATAGAAGTCATCATCGAGCTGTACCTTTCCCCACTCAAGGCCTTTGGCTTTGTGCGCGGTTGAGATGACGTAATCGGCGTTCTCAACACGAGTTAAACTATTCACCGCGCGCGTCAAGACGCTAGTGCCATGATCATCGACCAATTTAACCAAAGTTTTTAGATCGCTGCCCTCATTGGTTTCTGAATACTCTTGCACATCCGACCAGTTATAGAAATACGCCAGCTCTGGCACGCCATAAGCAGATTTACCGTTTTTGAGGTTTTCTGCCGCTTGGCAGAACTTTAGCATACGCTCGGTATCGGCTTGTAGCGCTACGCGATGGCCGTGCTTTAACCCTGTGAGTAATTGCGCCATAGCCGCCGCGTTGGTACGGCAAAGAATGGCGTCCTTTTTGCTATGTACGAGGCCTTTCTCAGTAGAGGAGCTTTTATTGGGGTTGCCTTTAAGAGGCACGTCTTCTTGTAGCGCTTTGAGTAGAGTATTCGCCACCTCAGCAATAGGTTCGCCGAAGCGAAACGACTGCGTCAATAAGGTTTGCGGCAGCGGTAGCTTTTTCATCGCATTGACCGCTCCGCGCCACTCATAGATCTGCTGATGAGCATCGCCAACATAGATAACTTGCTTTGATTGCTGCGTCAAGATACCCATCATCAAAGGGTCGGCATCCTGCGCTTCATCAAATAAGATAAAGTCGGCCGGGATAGTAGGCTTAGATAGCGCCCATAATTTAAGATAAATATCATGACCGATACCGGCAGGATGACGCGCGTCAATCGACTGTAGCCAACGCTGCTCAACTGCCGGATAGAGCATTTCTCGTAGCTGCTCAGCGTCACTATCATCGAGCCAGCTGGGAAACAATAAATGCCGGGGCGCAGGGTAGCTGGCATGGGTACTACAAAAGTTACTCACCGCATCGCTGACAAATCGCGCAAGGCGGGCTGGGGTCAAAGTGATGTATTTATTCGAGCCTTCTATCTGCCGTCGCACTTGCACCGGCTGCAAGCCTAAGTCATCACCTAAGCGTTTCGGCGAAAACCGAGGCAATGATAGCTTAGCGGTAATGTCTCGCGGCACATGGCGATAGGCGAGCGAATGAAAGGTCCGGCAGTCGACGTGTCCTGGAAACTTGGCGCGCGCATCATTAGCTATAGCCTTGTTAAAGGCTAAGTACAAACCGCGACCACGCAGCCGCTCACCAATCAGCTTTAGAGTAGTCGTTTTACCCGCGCCGGCATAAGCGACCACCTTAAACGATTTATGATCCATCGCCATATTAAGCGCAGCAAGCTGCTCTTCGGTAGGGTCACTCATATAAGCGGGCATAGATGCAGACATAAAAAGCTACCTAAATGTAAAACAGAATAAAATGAAGCATGAAATAAAAGACACGGGGCTAAAAAAAGCCACTGCGTAAACAATGGCTCATTAGAAGAGAAAAAACGCAAATAAAGGCGCTTTCTTGATTGGAATAGGGTTTGTTGCGCATGCGTAAATGAGCACTACTGATTTTAACAGATTAGCTTTGTCTTTATGAGCAAACATTTGCTATCAGCAGTCATTGTCTTATAACGCACTAATCATTTCATAAAGCATTGATATCATTTTGGCTTTGTTAATGCTCTGAGTGCTCAGCGACTAGATCTTCTTTTTTGTCTTTAAGCAAGATTTTAGCTAAAAATAAGCCCAACTCAAACAACAGCCACATCGGAAACGCGAGCATCAACATCGATACCCCATCTGGCGGTGTCACTACCGCCGCTATGGCAAAACAGCCCACAATGATATAACGGCGTTTATCTTCTAAGCTTTGAATGGAGACAATACCGACCAATATCAACAGCAAAGTCACCACTGGAATCTCAAACGTCAGCCCAAACACCATAAATAACTTCAAGGCAAAGCTCAGATAACTGTCTATATCGGTCATCGGCAATACGTTTTGTGGCGCAAAAACGATAAAGAATTTAAGTACGCCTTTAAGTACCACAAAATAGGCAAAAGCCACGCCGGCATAAAACAGCATGATCGATGATAATAGTACCGGTATTGCGACTTTTTTCTCTTTTTTGTACAGCCCTGGTGCGACAAAAGACCAAATTTGATAAAGAATATAAGGCATGGCAAAAAAGGCAGCCACAAATATAGTCAAGCGTATCGGCGCCATAAAGTTAGAGGTAATATCGGTCGCGATCATCGTTGAGTTAGCAGGCAGCTGCGCCACTAATGGGTCAGATAAAAAATCATAAAGCTCCCGTGAGAAACCAACCAGTGCTAAGAATACGATTAATACCGCGGCGCAGATCTTGATGAGATGCCGGCGTAGCTCAATCAAATGCTCAGTGATGGGCATGTCTGCAAGAGAGTCTAATAAATCATCGGATTTTTCGTCTTGAGCACTTTTAGCATCAACACTACCAAAAGATGCGCTATCAACTGCCTCTTCATGAGCTCGTTTTTCTTGCCGGCTTTTTTGGCGTTTAAACAATGTCATAAACTCGCCTCTCCATTATGAGGCATGGGGTTATCCGCATCGGTTTGGCTATAAAGCAAAGTATCAGCTTTATAATTCGGCATGTAAGGCGCAGCAGGCAGACGACGCGCCTTATCGTAAGCCCCTAAGCGAAACCACATATTCTCCCATGGACGCGTCATTATAGGCGTATTTATATCGTCGATAGAGGCTGAGTCAGTATTTATAGCTTCGGACTGCTTATCAACCATCAAGTCACTATCATAAGCATATTGTTCATCTAAAGTTGGCGTCGCCGCGCTTTTGCTAGCATCGACAGCAGTATCATTATCCTTGTGAGCGTTTGGCTCTTTTTTTAAGCTAGTAGAATTATTTTCATCTTTTAAGCTGTGATTCTGAGCAGATTCAAACTCTTGCATGTTTCCGCGTAACTCAGCCATCTCGCGCTTCATTTGCGCTTCTGTCTCGCGAATTTTTGCCAGCTCTTTTTGCATCTGCTGGCGGGTCTCTGCCAGATCAAGCTCAGCTTCTATCTCGGACTGTAGCGTTGAGACAGTACGGCGAATTTTGCCATACCATTGACCAGCAGTACGCGCTGCTTGTGGCAGCTTCTCCGGGCCAAGCACGATTAAGGCAATAACGCCAAATAAGAGTAACTCTGAAAATCCGATATCAAACATAAGGCCTGAGCATCACTATCTATAGAGCAGGTAAAAATAACCAACGTAGCGGCTGTACTAACTACTCTGTCGAACTAAACTTTATGTTGATCATCGCTTGCAGCAGGACTGATTTCAATATCATCAACTTTGGTGCCGTGCGTTTTATTAGCACTGCTATTGGGGGGCACGCCAGCTTCATGATCGAGTACGCGGTGTTTTTTAGCGTTTTCGGCTTCTTCGTCTTTGACCGCATCTTTGAAGCCTTTGACCGCGCCGCCTAAATCTTTACCGGCATTTCTCAGCTTAGAGGTGCCAAAAACGACGACCACGACCACCAAGAGAATGAGCCAATGCGTAATAGAAAAACTGCCCATAATGATATCCTTAATGTCTGAGACCTCATGTCTGAGATTTCTGAGTGTGAATGCTGCTCTTTAGTTGTTGGCATTAGTATTGCCGCCACCGCGCTACTGTTATTTTATAGAATATTGATCTATTTGACAAAAATACAGACATAACGCTGACGTAAAAATACTATTATACCTTGCCGTTATGACAAAAAGGTGAAAGTCGCAACAATCACACAGAGTAAATAGGTAGTGGCACTTTTGTTTTCGACATATAGTCGATCCTAAATAAAACAGATACATTATATATCAACGTGCAACTGGTCTAAATTTTCCTTGCGTGCTGTGCCTACGTAGATAGAGGCTGCGAAAAACTTATTCCAGTCCCACTGTATCGTTTTTATACTGAACTCACTATATGATAGGTTATCTCGACGCTTTCTCATCAATACCCGAAAGGCCAAAACGTCGTCCCAGCTCATTGAGTACGGCCTCAGACTCTATATCGAACCAAGCCAGACCAATTAAACTGTGGAACCAGACATCAGCCACTTCATAAATAAACTCATAACGCGCGGCATCAAAGGCTTCTTTATCTAGTTGCGCATCACTATGGGCCAAGTCTTTGGCCGCAATAATGCTCTCGGTCGCCTCTTCGCCTACTTTTTCTAATATCTTGTTAAGACCTTTTGCGTAAAGGCTTGCCACATAAGAGCTATCGCTATCTGCTTGCTTGCGGGCGCTGAGGACTTGATCGAGCTGCTGTAAAATGGAGTCTTCAGCTTGCAGGCTTTGATGATTCTCTTCAGCCAAGTTAGTGTTCGTTTTACTCGTAGTTTCTGTAGCTTCAGGGCTTTGAGAGTTAGTGCTATAGATATCGGCAGGGTCTTTTAATACCGGTTCCACTGCTTGCCAAGTGGGCTCTGAGCCCGACAAGTCCAAACGCTGATAAAAGCAGGACTCACGGCCAGTATGACAAGCGATACCGCCCACCTGGGTGACACTGAGTACGATAACATCAGCGTCACAGTCTAAGCGGATATCATGTACGTGCTGGGTATGCCCTGAGGTTTCGCCTTTATGCCACAGCTGATTACGAGAGCGCGAAAAGTAGACCGCTGTTTGCGTTTGGGCAGTCAGTTGCAGCGCTTCGCTATTCATCCAGGCCATCATCAAGATACGTCCTGATTGATGGTCTTGAGCGATTGCTGGAATGAGTCCGTCGGAATTAAAGGTGATAGCAGTGAGCCAAGCCGGTACAGTCATAATGTCTCTAGCGTCTGATAAAAAAGGGGAGGGCGGTTGATTAGCATTAGGCTAGATCGATAATACTATACAGGTGGCTTGAATGCGATACGATAATAAGAAAAACAGCAAGAAAAAACAGAAAAGTAGGGCTTAGGCGTTAGCCTGTTTACATTGATCAAGGGCCTGTTTGATTGTCTTGTTCAGAGTCGTGACTTTACCTGATCGATAATCATAATTAACAAAATGCTGGCGTGATTTGGCTACTAAAGAGCCATCATCCATGCGCGTGACCTTAATATTGATATCGCAGCCTTCAGTAGATAACTGCTGTACGCCTACCTCAAATAACAGCGCTTCACGCGTGCGCACCATACTAAAAAGGTTCAATTGCATATCAACTATAATAAGACCTTGGTAATCGGCATGAATCTGCTGGATACCTTTGGCATATAAAAATCGCTCGCGAGTCTCAGACAATAGGTGAGATAAAGACTCTGGCGTCAAAAAATTACCAACACCAATTTCGTTATTTCTCACCCGCATGACCGTCTCAAAGACGAATACAGTATCATCGAAGACTAATTCTCGGTCTGTTGGTATCATCGATAGTATCTCCTATAAGGATGCTCTAAAGGGTAAAAGTTTGGGAGTGCCCTCGCCGAATCATTAATGCCACGTATTGCTATACAAATTCATATAGGAGCTAACACGAGCTAATCGTATAAACGGGTATCGTTAGAGTACGTTATATTCATTTATATGAATACATTATTATAGCCATAGCTGCCGGATAATTTCAATATTTTTAGGGGTGAACGGTTGCTTTACACGCTAAAAGGACAAATAGGCTGCTGAAGAAAATTCGCTACTAGCTACTATGATAGCGTTTCATTAATTAGAGCTAAAAATTGAAACTTTGGTTGGCAAATTAATAGCGAGTCTGCTAAAATAGCGCCTCCCACCTCGAGGCAAATGGTTGATTGATGAGCAGATTTTATGAATCGCTGATAATAATCGTTTGACGACCAGGTTCTATCAAAGACAAAGAGGCAACTCATCATGAAAGTTAAGATGAAAACTAGAAGCGGCGCCGCAAAACGCTTCAAAAAAACCGCGAATGGCTTCAAGCGTAAGCAAGCCTTCAAAAGCCATATTTTGACCAAGAAATCTCCTAAGCGTATTCGCCAGTTGCGTGGTCTAAAGATGGTGGCCAAGTCTGACGAAGCAGCAGTTCGTCGTATGTGCCCATACATCTAATCGATCTTTGCAATTTATCGCTTATTATATCTAAAGAATCTTGGAGTAAATTATGGCCCGTGTAAAACGTGGTGTACAGGCAAATCGCCGTCACAAAAAAATCCTAAAACGTGCAAAAGGCTACTACGGTGCCCGTTCACGTGTTTATCGTGTAGCAGTACAAGCCGTAACGAAAGCGGGTCAATACGCTTATCGTGACCGCCGTAACAAGAAACGCTCTTTCCGTCGTCTATGGATCGCTCGTATCAACGCTGGTGCACGCTTAAATGGTTTGAGCTACAGCCGCTTTATCAACGGTATGAAAAAAGCCAACATCGATATCGATCGTCGCGTTCTAGCTGACATCGCTATGCATGATGCGGCGACTTTTAGCGTACTGGTTGAAAAAGCGAAAGCAGAATTGGCTTAAGTATTAGCTACCCTTAGACTTTATTGTTAAGTGATTAAGGGCCAGTTAATCAGCATGATTAGGTCAATATAAAACAAGCTACCGCTAGTCGGTGGCTTTTTTTGTATCTTTGTCTCTTCCTCATATTCAAATAGGTCAAGAATTTACGATAGCGAACATCGCTATGTTCAACAGACCCTAATCCGTCCAGATAAAAAGACGGTAAATAATTTGCAATATTTGCGCAAACCCTTACAATCTATACTCTGTCTATACCAGGAATAATGCGTCTTATGACTACCCCTGTTGCTACCGATTTGTCGGCGCTACCGACTCTATCTTCGCAATTAAATGAGCTCGATGAAGCGCAGCTAAACGGTTTTGCCGACGCTGCTGTAGCGCTAATTGCGCAAGCGACCACCGTACCTGAACTGCAAGAGCTGCGCGTACAGCTGACGGGCAAAAAAAGCTCGCTGACCCAGTGGTCAAAACAAATGGGTAAGCTGGCTGCCGACGACAAAAAGACGTACGGCGGCTGGTTGCACGGGGTTCGTAGCCGTATTAATCAAGCTTTGAGCGAGCAGCAGCAGCAACTTGAGACTGCAGCCTTAAATGCAAAGCTTGCCAAAGAGAGTGTCGATATCACTTTGCCTGCGCGCGGCGCTCAAAAAGGTCACTTGCACCCTGTGACTATGATCACTCAGCGCATGCAGCAGTTTTTTGTGCAAGCAGGCTTCAACGTGGCGACTGGCCCTGAAGTTGAGAGCGACTATTATAATTTTGAAGCGCTAAATATTCCCTCGCATCATCCTGCGCGCGCTATGCACGACACTTTTTATTTTGACGCGCATTATTTATTGCGCACGCATACGAGCCCAGTGCAAATTCGTACTATGGAGCAAAGCGCGCCGCCGATTCGTATTATCTGTCCAGGCCGCGTCTATCGTAACGACTCAGACCAAACGCATTCGCCAATGTTCCATCAGCTAGAGGGGCTTATGGTCACTGAGTCGAGCACTTTTGCTGAGCTAAAAGGCTTGATTAGCGAGTTTTTGCAAGCCTTCTTTGGCAAAGAGCTGACTGTCCGTTTCCGTCCTTCATTCTTCCCGTTTACTGAACCTTCAGCCGAAGTCGACATCTTAGATGATAATGGTAAGTGGCTAGAAGTCATGGGCTGCGGCATGGTCCATCCGCAAGTACTAACCAACTGCGGTATCGATAGCGATAAATATACTGGCTTCGCTTTTGGTATGGGTATTGAACGTTTTGCGATGCTCTATTACGGTATCGATGATTTGCGTCTATTCTTCCAAAACGACGTGCGCTTTTTGCAGCAATTTGGCTAACTGCTTGTCTGCTATAGACTTGTATTTAGGGCGCTAGGTGCTGATAGGCCTTTCCTTACTATAGAATCTTTATTATAAAATTCAGATCCGAGATATTTATGAAAATTAGCGAACAATGGCTACGTCAATGGGTAAATCCCGCCAATACTAGCGAGCAGTTAGCTGAGCAGCTAACAATGGCCGGGCTTGAGATTGACGATCGTTTTGCAGTTGCCCGCGCTTTTAGTGGTGTGGTCGTCGGCGAAGTGCTTAGTGTGGAACAACATCCAGATGCCGATAAGCTGCGCGTTACTCAGGTCAATATTGGTACTGCTGAACCATTACAAATCGTCTGCGGTGCACCCAATGTTTATGCTGGGATGAAAGCGCCTGTGGCTACCGTTGGTGCTGTGCTACCAAGCGATGACAAGACAGCTTTTAAGATTAAAAAAAGCAAGCTACGCGGCGTGGCCTCAAACGGTATGCTTTGCGGTGCTTCTGAGATTGATTTGATTGATGATATCGACGGACTCCTTGAGCTACCTGACGATGCTCCAACTGGCACTGATATCCGTGAGTACTTAGGCTTAGACAATCAAATATTAGATATCTCTATCACGCCGAATCGCGGCGACTGTTTCAGCGTACGCGGTATCGCGCGCGAAATAGCCGTTATCAATGAGCTATCGATGCAGACGCCGGAGATAAACTTAGCTTTTGCCGCTAGTGAAGAGGTAAAAACTCCTAATGTAAAGGTCGCTGCCACCGAACAGTGCCCGCGTTATTTATTGCAAGCGATTAGCGCTATCGATCGTAGTATCGATACCCCAAAATGGCTGAGTGACGCACTTATTCAATCAGGTCTACGTACCCATAACTTCTTAGTCGATGTGACGAATTATGTGTTGATGGAGCTTGGCCAGCCATTGCACGCTTTTGATGCCGATACGATCGAAGGCGATATCCAAGTGCGTTTGGCTAAGCCGCAAGAGAGTGTTACTTTGCTCAATGATCAGACGCTAACGTTAAGCGGTGATGAGCTCGTCATCGCTGATGACCAAGGTATCTTAGCCCTTGCTGGTATTATGGGCGGCAAGCGCAGCAGCGTCACTGAGACGACGACCAATATCGTGCTAGAGAGTGCGTTTTTTAGTCCATTAGCTATCGCCGGTCGTGCTCGCCGTTTCGGTCTGCATACCGATGCTTCTCAGCGCTTTGAGCGCGGCGTTGATTTTGAGTTGCCACAGCTTGCTTTAGCGCGAGCTCGCGAATTAATCACCGCAGTTACAGGCGGCGTAGCAGGATCTATAATGAGTGCTGAGAGTCCTACACAGCTACCCTCACGAGCGCCCATATCTTTACCTATTGCAAAGGTGGGCGAGGTGATAGGTATCGATATCGAACCTGAGACGATGATACGTATTTTGACTCAATTAGGGTTTGACGTAGAGCAGCAAGGGCATGTTTTAAAAGCTACGCCGCCATCGCATCGTTTTGATATGAGTATTGCTGAGGATTTGATAGAAGAGATTGCACGAATATACGGTTACGACAATATTCCCAGTACCTTGCCTCATCTACAAGTGAGTATGGACTATGACGATACTGCAGATTTGACTCATGAGATGAAGCTGGCACTAGTCGATATCGGCTATATGGAAGCGATCAGCTTTAGCTTCAGTGATGCAAAGATAGAAGCGCTAATCGAAGATGAGGCACTAGGGGAGGTATTAGCTCTAGCCAATCCGATATCGAGTGATTTAGCCGTGATGCGCCGTACGCTATTATCGAGTCTGTTGCCCTGTGTGCAGTATAATCTTAACCGTCAACAGTCGCGTGTGCGCTTTTTTGAGACCGGTCTAAGCTTTGTTGGTCATAGCGTTAGTGAGTTGGTACAGACGCCTAGCATAGCGCTCGTTGCTGTAGGTAATGTTTGGGATGAACAAGCCTACCAAAACCGTGCAATTGATTTTTATGATCTCAAACATGATGTAGAGCAGCTACTTCCTGCTTTAATCGACGGCGCGCGAGTGCGTTACGAGCGCAGTGAGCTGGACTTTTTACACCCAGGTCAGAGCGCTAAGCTTTATATAGATGATCTGTACGTAGGATGGCTCGGTCAGCTACACCCTAATACTGCTAAGCAGCTTGATTTGCCAGTCACTTGGGTCGCTCAGCTCTCACTAGCGCCTTTATTAGAGCTTGCTCGTGAACAGCAGACGATTACCACACCCAGCAAATTTCCACAGATACGCCGTGATATCGCTATTTTGGTCGATGATAAAATCAGCTTGCAGACTCTACAAGCTACCATACGTAGCGCGGCAGGCGAATTATTAACTGATTTGTGGTTATTTGATGTTTATCAAGGGGATAACGTACCTGCAGGTCAGCGTTCACTAGCCTTTGCATTAGTATGGCAAGATTATAGCCAAACCTTGTCTGATGACACGGTCAAAACAACGACCGATAAAGTGGTTGCGGCTTTGAGCGAGCAGCACGGGGCTCAATTACGCGACAGCTAAGCGGCACTCACTTATGCTAACTAGTTATTATTAAAGAATTTTATGATAACTAGTCATCAATTTATAAAAAAATCCTTTATAATGACAAGCGTTGAAAATCAATTTTTTCTTATGCCGTTTTTATAACACCGTAAGTTAAAGCAGGCTCTCTTAGCCATACCATTGATACAGTAACTATTCATTTTGTCACTGTACTATAGTATTCAAGGGAGCCTACCGCACCAATCAGGAGTTGCACTGTGAGTACCTTAACAAAGTCAGATATGATTGAACATTTAATGGATCATCTAGGCCTAAGCCGTCAAGAAGGCCGCTGTCTGGTCGAAAATTTCTTTGATGAGTTGTCTGAGAGTTTGATTGATGGTAAGGAAGTTAAGCTTTCAGGTTTCGGTAACTTTGAGCTCAAAGACAAAAGCAGTCGCCCAGGCCGCAACCCAAAAACCGGCGAGCCCGTAGCCGTATCCGCGCGCCGAGTGGTCACTTTCAAAACTGGCCAAAAATTTCGCCAAAAAGTCGATGAGCATTTATTTGAAGCTTAAGTCTCGATTTTGAGTGCTATTTTATTGGTCTTAATAATAGTCGACTCAAACTTTCAGCTCCATTATGCTATTGAAGCAAGTCTTAGTCAGCTCGATGTAAGAGCTTTACTATTCTTATAGGCTCTGAGCCCTTGTTTATAGCTAATGACAAGTTTATGAATTGAGAATGATATAAATAAGTAGTATTTTTGGTTAAAAGAGTGGTTCGTTAAAATACCAAATAGTAGCCAAAAAAAAGAGAGCCAAGGCTCTCTTTTTTTATTAGTCAGGATTCATTACAAGTGTAATAAATTACTGAGCTTACTCTTCAACAACCACAACTTCGTCAGCAGCGTCTACAGCAGCAGTATCAGTTTCGCTAGCAACATCCATGCTAGTTGTTGTACCGTCGACAGGAACTTCAGCGTCCATTTCGTCAGTAGCAGTAGCAGCTTGTGCTTCAGCAATGTCAGCTTCAGCGTCAGCAACAGCAGCTTCGGCGTCAGCAGAAACAACTTCGCCTTCAGCAGCAGCTTCGTTTAGCTCTTCTTGAGCGTCTTGCACTTCTTCTTGAGCGTCAGATAAATCTTCAGCGGCGTTTTCAGTGCTGCTATCGCAAGCAGTTAGGCCAAAAGTTGCAGTCATGATACCGGCTAATGCTAGTAATTTAATATCCATAATGTTTCTCCAGAAAATGAAATAGTATGTTAGCTATAATAAAAGGCTAAATACAATAGACACTTAAAATCAGATACTTATAAGTATCTTTATATTTAAGTATCTTAATATTCAACCGTCAATGGTCACAGCTACTCAGCTTCCCCGCATTCTATACTCTTTTTTTGTGAATGAAAAGACTTTATGTGAGTAATGAGCAATAAAAATGTAAACAATATTTACAAATCTTATTCTACTGTCCTTCTTCGTATAAAGTGATAAAAACGACGATATTGATTTATTACTCAATACAAAGACTGATCAATATAAAAACTAAGCTAAATCTCGTTTTTAAATGAGCTTACAATCATTATTAAATATAAAATAGGCTTTGATGTTCGATATTATCCTGATATACAAGTCCAGTTAGCGATACAAAATACAATAAGTAACCTAAATTCAGACTAACTCTATATGGTCTGTATCTGTAAAGATTGTACTATTAAAGAAAAGCAAATATCGTTTAAAGGTTTGAAGTTCTGTTGCGGTTTTGTAGTTCAAGAAATAAGTTGAACTTCAGCTTTATTGATTAGTTATAGAATAAATAAATGAGTTATGTAGAGGATAGCAATTATGAAGTGGAGAGGAAGAAGAGGCAGTACGAACGTGCGCACGAGTAGCGGCGGCGGTAAAATGATAGGGGGCGGTATTGGTGGTATTATTATCGCGGGTATTTTGTGGCTAGTGTTTGGCGTCAACCCTATGACCGCGCTACAAACGGGTCAAGTCGTCACGGGCGGCGGCGGCAGTTCTGCCACTGAAGTTGCAACTGGTGATGACCGTGATACCCAATTTGTGCAAGTGGTGTTAGCGGACACCGAAGAAGTTTGGGGACAAATATTTAATGAAGGCGGAAAAACCTATCAAGAGCCTTCATTGGTACTATTTAATGGTCAAGTTAGCTCCGCTTGTGGTAGCGCGACCTCCGCAACTGGGCCTTTTTATTGTCCAGGAGATCAAACTATTTATTTGGATACTTCCTTCTTCACTGAGATGCGTCAAAATCTAGGGATCAGTGGCGATCAGCAAGGCTCTGGCGACCAAGAGAACCGAGGAAGAGCGGGTGATTTTGCCCAAGCTTATGTTATCTCACATGAAGTAGGTCATCATGTGCAGACGTTACTGGGTATCAGTCAACAAGTGAATCAAGCTCGCCAGCAAGTGACACAAGCACAGGGCAATCATCTGTCTGTATTGCAAGAGCTGCAAGCTGATTGTTTTGCAGGGGTATGGGCGAATCGCAATCAGCAACGAGTACAGTTTCTAGAGCCAGGGGATATCGATGAGGCGATTAACGCTGCCGGACAAATAGGCGATGATCGTCTAGCACAGGCCAGCGGCCGCGCGGCAACGCCAGATAGTTTCACCCATGGTACCAGTCAACAGCGCGTGGATTGGTTCACTCGTGGCCTTGAAAGCGGTAATGTGCAATCTTGCGATACTTTCAGCGGTGCTCTGTAACGGGTAATATCTAGCAGTACTTCTCTTTATAAAGCTCTGTCATTTAAAGAATCTGGATAAAGAGAAGCGTTAATTATAAGCTAAGCGTTATTGTTAATGAGCAATAAAAAAGCCTACCTTTTATCAGGTAGGCTTTTTTGTTCGAGCTGTATTGTCATTAATTTATGACAGTAGCAGAACTGATAACAGCTATATGACTATCTGCTGTTTTCAAGAATATAAGCACCAGCACCGCCAATTGCCGCACCACCAAGTGCGCCGCGAGCGATATCTTTACTATCGCCGCCACTTCTAATAAGAGCGCCAGCGGCTGCACCAGCAGTAGCGCCTTTAGCAGTATTACTTAAGCCACTGTTGTAACCGGCAGTATTACAACCTGTCATAATTAACGCTGAGCTTGTAATCGCAGTCATTGCAAAAGTTTTAGCAAATTTCATATCATCACCTATTAAATTGTAAAATTGATCAATATTTTTATCATTGACAATTTGTCACTGCTAGTCACTCGTTAACAATAAAAATGCTTATCAAAGGAGTCACTAGTCATCGTCATTAACTATTATTGTTAGCATATACCAATAATAAAGTGGATAACCATAGATATAGCAATTATCAATAAAGATCAATACAGAAGAAATACACTTGTACTATTGCTCATAGTACGCTGATTATAAAATTTAGTCGTATTGAATACGCTATTGTTTACATCTGAGGTGTAAGCGATGTGTCTATACTGTTTCCTTAGTACGACTTTGACTAAACCTACTTGTCAGATGAGCTGTAGTAAGCTAACGGTTTGTACGATGACTCTTTTGCTAATAATTAGTCATTACAATTTAAATGAATAAAAGGTATCGCCTAAACTAAAAAAGACCACTATGAAGTGATCTCGTTTAAACACAACGGTTAGGCTAATTGACTTTAGATTTACGATTCATTTGTTCAAAGAACTCATCGTTGGTCTTCGCCTCTTTTAGGCGCTCAAGTAAGAACTCAGTGGCTTGCACCCCATCCATTGGCTGCAAGAGTTTACGCAGTATCCAGACTTTGCGTAATTTATCTTCATCAAGCAAACGCTCTTCGCGGCGAGTGCCAGATTTTTTGATATTAATGGCCGGGAAAACGCGTTTTTCGGCCAAATCACGCTCAAGGGTGATCTCTTGGTTACCCGTACCTTTGAATTCCTCAAAGATAACGCTGTCCATCTTACTGCCGGTATCGATAAGGGCACTAGCAATAATGGTTAAACTGCCGCCTTCTTCTACGTTACGTGCCGCGCCAAAGAAGCGTTTGGGGCGCTCAAGCGCATTGGCATCCAAGCCACCGGTCAAGACTTTACCGGATGATGGCATCACTGTGTTATAAGCGCGGGCGAGTCGTGTGATAGAGTCGAGCAAGATAACCACGTCTTGCTTGTGCTCGACCAGACGTTTGGCTTTTTCGATGACCATGTCCGCCACTTGTACGTGACGCTGCGGCGGCTCATCAAAGGTAGAGGCAACCACTTCACCGCGCACAGTACGCTCCATCTCGGTGACTTCTTCAGGACGCTCATCAATCAAGAGTACAATCAAATAGCACTCAGGGTTATTGCGAGTGATCGACTGCGCCATGGTCTGCAGCAGCATCGTTTTACCGGCTTTTGGCGGGGCGACGATAATGGAGCGTTGACCTTTACCAATCGGAGCGATCAGATCGATAATACGGCCGGTCAGATCCTCAGTAGTGCCATTACCTAACTCTAATTTTAATTGTTCAGTAGGGAAGAGAGGGGTTAAATTCTCAAAGATAAGCTTATGACGCGAGCGATCTGGGGTGTCAAAGTTAATCTCACCGACTTTTAGTAGCGCAAAATAGCGCTCAGAGTCTTTTGGCGGGCGAATAGTACCCGCGATGCTGTCGCCTGTTTTGAGACTAAAACGGCGGATTTGGCTAGGGCTAACATAAATATCATCAGGACCGGCTAAATAAGAGCCTTCTGATGAGCGTAAAAACCCGAAACCATCTGGTAGGACTTCTAATACGCCGTCGCCATAGATGGCTTCGCCATTACGCGCATGGGTCTTTAATATAGCAAAGATAATGTCTTGCTTACGGCTACGCGCCATATTATCGAGCCCCATTTCTTTGGCAATAGCCAAGAGCTCAGAGATTGATTTTTTCTTTAATTCAGTTAAATTCATAGGAAAGTCATTAGCAGGTTATCAGGCGAGAGAGGTCATAAGCAGCACAACCCACGACATTGGTTCAAACAGTATTGAGTATGAGTAGAAGGTGTGCAAAGCATTAGGGTTATATTGTCTTGGATTTTTATATCAGCTCAGCGCCAATTGTAGGATATTACAATAGGGACGCTCACAATGGATATAAAGAAGGTGACATAAGAGTCTTCGATAAAAGCTCAATATCAGTAATTATAGTTGGTAATGGTGCTTAATAATGATAGTTGTGTTTTGCAGTAACAAACACGAGGAGACTTGCGACAAGACGCTTATGAAAAACGGTTGTATTACTCTTGTCAGCAGACTATACGGTTATAGATAGGGGGTTGTCAATTATTTTTGTTAAAAAAAGTCGCTAATCGATTTATTTGTGCAAAAAGTCAGCAAAAAGCCATTATCTGTTATAGATAATGGCTTTTTTGAAGCATAAGTAATCAGTGATCAAGTTATTATTACCGTGCTATTTTGGATCAGATTATAGATGCTTATCTAAGACTTTAGCCAATTCTGCTTTTGGCTGTAGGCCCATAACTGAATCTACTTTTTCGCCGTCTTTGAAGACAAATAGCGTTGGAATGTTGCGAATACCGAAACGGCTAGCAGCTTGTGGGTTGTTATCGACATCAACTTTGACGATTTTGACTTTGCCTTCATAATCGGCAGCCAAATCTTCTAAGATAGGTGCGATAGATTTGCAAGGACCACACCAAGTCGCCCAAAAGTCTACTAACACAAGCGTGTCAGCTTGTAGTACGTCTTTATCAAAGTCGCTATCGGTGGTGTTGACGATTAAATCTGACATAATATGTCTCTCTTTTTATTAAGTTTAAATTTTTATTCTTGGGTAAAATATAACCTTATGATAAAACCAATCAAGGCTATACGAGGGTTAGTCGTACTGTTATTAAAGATGATATATTAAAGGTGATGACTAACGCTAATACCCTAATACCAATGAATGAATATCGATATAGTAACATATCTGCTAAACCTTAATAGCGCTCGGCTCGTTAAAATGCTTAACAATTAATATTAGTACAATCAATCGCAACATAAAACAATAGCACAAAATCTATCAATGGCATCTGCCTATCACTAGTAGTGTGATCTACTGTTCTATAGTCAGTGCTCGCTACCCCTATTTTATAATAAGCTCATTTATGCTCTTTACTGAAGAAGAAACTAACGCTCTTAACGAGCAAGAACAAAATTACCCGCTAGCGTTTTTTCAAGATTTCGCTAAAACGATAACGGTCTTTGAGGACGATGATATCTGGGTGGTTGATAAGCCTGCAGGGCTGTTGAGCGTCGACGGAAAAACCTTAAAGGTAAGCTTGCTTGCTAGGCTTGAGAAGGTGAATCCAAACGTTAAGCTTATTCATCGACTCGATATGGATACCTCAGGACTGCTTATATTTGCCAAAAATGCGGCGGCGCAAACCCATATCAGTAAGCAGTTCATCGAGCGTCTGCCGCAAAAGCTCTATCAAGCTCGCGTGTTTGGGCAGTGGCAACAAGTAGGAGACACAGGTAAGATATCTGCGCCCGTGCGTTATGAGCCAACGCTCAAACCGCGTCATATCGTTGATCCGAATTGGCCAAAGCAGGCCTTGACTCGTTATGAAGTGCTCGCGCATGAGTGTCTCAATGCTCAAGGCGCCGGTGCGCAATCTTTAGAGCATAGCGCTGTTACGCAGGCAGACCAGCCGCAAATGGTAACCCGCGTCGCCCTAAAGCCTATCACGGGTCGCAGTCATCAGCTACGAGTACACATGGTGCACATGGGTCATGTGATCATCGGCGATCCGATTTATGCTGAAGGATCGGCGCTGGCGATCGCACCGCGGCTTAACTTACATGCTCAGCAGCTGCGCTTAAAACATCCGGTGCTAGAAGCTTGGATGGACTGGGAGAGTCCGACGCCTTTTTAATATAGGCCAGTTTGCATAAGGAAAATGGGAATGATCGATATACGGACAACTAAAAAAGCGATAAAAGACACTATTAAAAAACGCTTAAGCGGCCGTGATGCCTCATCAGCTCCATCTTCAGCTCATCAGGCCAATGGCGCTCAGTCAGTAGACTGCGAGATGCTTATCATCGGTGCGGGCATCGCAGGTATCGGCATGGCGAGCCGTTTACAGCAGTCGCACAATAAGACTATCTTTGGGCGCAATACCAATCACCAAAAGCCCAATAGCGCTGAGCGATTTATCGTGCTAGAAAAGCGCGCTGACTTAGGCGGCACGTGGGACTTGTTTAACTATCCTGGTATTCGCTCCGACTCTGATGCGCTGACCTTTGGCTATAGCTTTCGGCCTTGGCTCGATCACAGAATGCTTGCCAAAGGCGAAGATATTAAAAGCTATCTGGCAGATACGGCAAATGAATTTGATGTCACAAAGCACATTCGCTATCGCCATGAAGTTAAGCAGTTATCTTGGTCAAGTGCCGAGCGACAGTGGACGGCAACGGTCAAAAACCACGAGACCAATGAGACTGTAACCTTAACCGCGAGCTTCATCGTTGGCGCTACGGGCTATTATGACTTTGATCAAGGTTATCGACCGCACTTCGAGAGGGAAGAAGACTTTAAGGGTCAGATTGTGCATCCGCAGCAATGGAAGGACGTCGACTATCAAGATAAAAAGGTGCTTATCATCGGTAGTGGTGCCACGGCGGTGACGCTGCTGCCAGCTCTGCTAGATGAGACTGAGGGGCAAACGGCCAGTCAGGTGACTATGTTACAGCGCTCGCCCTCTTATGTGGCTAGCGTCGCCGCCGATGATTATGCGATAGAAAAGCTCTCAGGCAAGCTCTCGCCTTTATCCAAACCCCAAGCTTACAAAATAGTGCGTGCCCGCAATGTGCTGATGCAACAAGCGACTTATCGCGCCTCACTCTATGCACCAAAACTGATGAAAGCCTTAATGAGCTATGGCGTCAAAAAAGAGCTCAAAGGTAGCGATATCGATATCAAACATTTTTCGCCTGATTATAATCCGTGGGATCAGCGCGTTTGCGCCGTGCCTGATAGTGACTTTTTTAAGGTGCTACAAAGCGGGCAGGCAGATATTGTAACTGATGAGATAGAGCGCTTTACCGAGACAGGGGTTTTACTAAAGTCAGGTCAGCAGTTGGGCGCTGATATCATCGTCACAGCAACTGGGTTGAATTTGCAGGTACTAGGCGGTGCTAAGTTAGTCGTTGATGAAGAAGAGGTTGCGATAGGCAAGCGCATGACCTACAAAGCGGTATTGCTCGAGGGCGTACCTAACATGGCAGTGTTATTTGGCTATACCAATGCGTCATGGACGCTAAAGATAGACATCGCCTGTCAGTACGTATTGCGATTGATCAGCTATATGAATAAGCATGATTATCAGGTGGCTGTAGCAAGCGCGCAAACCGCCACTGAGACCGCGCAAACACAAAAGGATACCGTAATGGGTGCTTTGTCGTCAGGGTATGTCGCGCGCGCAAGCAAGGTGCTACCTAAACAAGGCGATCGCTATCCATGGCGAGTAATGAATAACTATCTGCTCGACCGCATGATGCTTAAACACCGCAAAATTGCTGATAAGTGGCTGCATTTTACGCGCTAGTTTTAACCTTAGCCTGTTTTATCAATAAACGCGCTGACTTGCTTGCTCAGTATCCGCCATAGCGTCAGCTGCGCGCTCTCGCTACCCCAGGCATTATGCGGACTAAAGATAACGCGCGGATGATCTTTTAGGCTAAGCAGCGGATCGTCCTCAGTGATAGGCTCAGCTTCAAAGACGTCGCTGGCATAGCCTAATATCTGCTCATTATTCACAGCATTGGTTAGCGCTTGGCTGTCGACAATACCGCCGCGTGCGACATTGACTATCAAAGGCTGCTTTTGCATTTTTGCCAAAGTGTCTTTATTAATTAAGTGTTTGGTGTCCTCGTTTAAGGGGCAATGTAAGCTGATGACATCGGAGCGGGCTAGCACCTCATCGAAAGCGGTATAATCCTCATTGCGCGGCGTTTGGCCTTGATGTTCCGCCCACAACACGGTCATGCCATAAGCGCGGGCAATCTGGGTCACTCGTTTACCGATAGTGCCAACGCCAATAATGCCTAACGTTTTATCTTCCAAATCGATCAGTGGTACATCTAATAGGCAAAAGCCACCGTCATCAGACCAAGAGCCATCAATGACCTTTTGATGGTAGTGGATAGCAGCGCGCATCGCCATAGTCATCAGCATAAAGGTATGCTCTGGCACACTTTTGACCGCGTAACCTGCGACGTTATATAGCGTCACCCCATGCTTATCGCAAGCGTCGCTGTCAACGTTATTCATGCCAGTCGCTGTCAATTGAATCAGCTTTAGCTTGGACAGATTACTAATCGCCTCAGCGCTAATCTTAATCTTATTGGTAAAGATAATGTCTGCATCTTGGCAACGTTCGACTATAGTTTGAGTATCCTCTGGGCTATCGCTGTAGACAACATAATCGGTGACTCCTGCTGGCGCTGGCAAGTCTAAGTCCTGAGAAAACGTGCCTCTATCCAAAAATACCGCTTTCATACTGCCTCCTTACTTATTTTTCTTATGATTACTTGAGCTATCATTTGATTTTTCATCGGTGTTATTAATAAAGGTGTTAATTTGCTCTTGGACAATCTGCCATAATTTATGATGCGCGTTCTTGCTGCCTGACGCCACGTGCGGGCTAAAGATAACTCGCGGATGCTGCTGCTCTGCCAGTTTAAGTAAAGGATCGTCTGTGGCGATGGGTTCTTTTTCAAAGACATCGGTTGCGTAACCGAGTACTTGCTGATTTTCTATCGCTTGTGCCATAGCCTTAGAGTCGACGACTGCGCCGCGTGCTACATTGACGATCAGCGGCTGTTTGCTCATTTTGGCTAAGGTGTCTTTATTAATTAGATGTTTAGTCTCTGGTGTGAGCGGACAATGTAGGCTGATAACATCGGCGGCGGCAAGCACGGTTTCAAAATCAGTATAATCGTCGCTGCGGGGCTCGACGCCTTGATGTTCAGCCCATAGTACGGTCATGCCAAACGCTTGTGCAAGCTCACTTACGCGCTTACCAATGGTACCTACGCCAATGATGCCTAAGGTTTGCCCCTCGACATCAATCATCGGTGCTTGGTTAATCTGTGAGCTGCGATCTTTACGCCAACTGCCATCAGCGACCTTTTGATGATAATGAATGCCAGCGCGTAGCGCATTTAACATCAGCATAAAGGTGTGCTCAGGAACGCTTTTAGCAGCAAAAGCAGAAGCATTGTATAGCGCAACCTTGTTTTCCTTGCAGGCCTCTTGGTCTATGGTGTTCATACCACTTGAGCTCAGTTGTATGAGTTTGAGATTAGGGAGCGCCTCAATCACTTCGCGTTCGATCCTTAAGGTGCCGCAGATCATGATGTCGGCATCTTGGCAGCGCTCAATGATTACTTTATTGTCTTGCGGCGTTTTATCAAAGGTGACGTATTCGCTGACCTTTGCAGGCTTGGGTAGCTCAAGACCTTCTAAAAATCTGGCTTCGTCGAGTAGTACCGCTTTCATAGAGAGTCCTTTTTAGTTTTAGTTATGAGTAGTCGTTATTTTATAAGCCTCTAATGTAGCATGCTGTAGCAAAAAGCAAAACTAACCTACTAAAGCGAAGACTGCAGCGAGCAGAATGCAAATCCTAAAATAACGGCTGGGTGATAAGCTCTTGAAAAACACAATTAGCGCAACCATCTAACCGCTAACGCTATATAATAGTGCGACTTTGCAGCGACGTTGCTTGTTGCTCATCATCTATAGTGTGACTACTTTCATCTTCTATTTTTATCATTTAAGTACAAAAAGATACCGCCCTATGACTATTTCTGCCGCCTCATTACTCAGTAGCGAATTCGCTGTTGGTCAACGTTATTTATCTGATACCGAGTCTGAGCTTGGTTTAGGTGTGGTGATCGACGTCGATGATCGCTGCGTGCACATCTTGTTTCCGCAAAGCGAAGAGACGCGCGTCTATGCCAAAAACTCTGCTCCGCTCTCGCGCGTGGTATTCAAAATCGGTGATAGCATCGCTGATCAGCAGGGTAATAACTATACCGTTACCGGCGTCGATGAGGTGATGGGCGTACTTAAGTACAGCGTCGAAGATGATGAGCAAGGGGTGGAGGTTAAACCTATTATGGAGACGCGCTTGGCGGCGAATATTACGCTCGCTAAGCCCCTTGAGCGCTTGCTGGCTGGCCGTATTGAGCGTAGTGACTGGTATGATCTGCGCCAAGATATCTTGCGTATGCAGTCGGCATTGGCCGGTCATCCGCTCAAAGGTCTCATGGGCGCGCGCGTCGATATCATTGAGCATCAGCTCTATATCGCTCATGAAGTGGGTAAGCGCCTTGCGCCGCGCGTCTTGCTCGCTGACGAGGTGGGATTGGGCAAAACTATCGAAGCCGGTCTTATTATCCATCAGCAGCTGCTTACCGGTAAGGCTGAGCGCGTATTGATACTCGTGCCCGATAGTTTGCAGTATCAGTGGATGATTGAGCTGCGTCGCCGTTTTAATCTAAACTTTGCGCTATTTGATCTGGTGCGTACGGCGGCGATAAAAGAGCACGACCCTGAACAAAACGTCTTTGCTACTGAGCAATGTATCATCGCCGGTATGGACTTGTTGCTTGATCATGATGATCTGTATGAGCAAGCCATAGAAGCCGGGTTTGATCTGCTTGTCGTCGATGAAGCGCATCACTTGCATTGGGATGAGGCGCAAGGCGGCAATGATAAATACGAGCTCGTCGCTGACTTTGCTAATGAAACGCCAGGGGTGATGCTACTCACTGCCACGCCAGAGCAATTGGGCGCGCAAAGTCATTTTGCCCGTCTGCGTCTGCTTGATCCCAATCGCTTCGATGATTTGGATGCGTTTATTGAGTCCCAAGATGCCTTTGCCGAAACGGCGGCAGTTGCCAATATCTTGATAGAAGATAAGCCTTTGAGCTCCAATCAGATTGAAGCTTTAAGTGGCCTGCTCGATATCAGCACCGAGGAGTTGGCAAACATCAATGAAGATGAGAGGCTGCGTAATTATGCCCTCAATGAGCTGCTAGATCGTCATGGGACGGGGCGGGTGTTATTCCGTAATACGCGCGAAAGTGTCAAAGGCTTCTACGGCCGTAGCAGTCAGTCGCATCCATTGCCGCTGCCTGAGGCTTGGATAGACAGCTATCAGACCACAGGTAAACTGCGCGAGCAGCTATGGGGCGAAGAAAATCAGCCCGATGGTGGCTGGCTTGAAGACGACCCACGCGTGCCTTGGCTGATCGATATCTTAAAAGGCGAGCTGAAACAAGAAAAAGTATTACTTATTGCCCGTAGTGGCGCGACAGTTGAGAGCTTAGAGGCGGTACTGCGTTTGCATGCCGGTATCAAGACCGCTATCTTTACTGAGCAGATGACGCTACTTGAGCGTGACCAAGCTGCGGCGTTTTTTGCTGATAGAGAAGGGGCGCAAATACTACTGTGCTCAGAGATTGGCTCAGAAGGTCGTAACTTCCAATTTGCAAGCCAGCTGATACTTTGGGACTTACCGGCCAATCCTGATACTTTAGAGCAGCGCATTGGCCGCTTGGATCGTATCGGCCAGACGCAGCGGATTACACTGCATGTGCCTTATGTAGAGAGCACGGCGCAAGAGCGTCTGTATCACTGGTATAACAGCGCGCTCAATATATTCAATCAGATATCGCCAACAGCGCAAAGCGTGCAAGAGGAGTATATTCAGACCTTAAAGCCGCTGTTAGAAGGCGCAGATACCGCGGATAATCAGCAAGCGCTACAAGCGGTTATCGCTGAGGCGAAGCAGACGCGTTTAGGTTTAGAGGCTCAGCTACAAGCAGGCCGCGACCGCCTACTTGAGTATAACTCGTGCCGTCCGCGGGTGGCCTCGCGTATCAAAGATGCGATGGTGGATTTTGATAGTCATAATCTACTGCCGCAATTCGTCGAGCGTTTTTTGGCGTCCGCCAACATCGATCATAGCGTACAGCGCGATGGCTCATGGGTGATTGCGCCGATCGATAGTAATGAAGTCAATGAGTATATGGAGAGCTTACCACTCGGCGAAGATGGCATGAGCTTGACCTTCGAGCGCAAGCTGGCTTTGCAGCGCGAAGAGATTGATTTTATTACTCATGAGCATCCTTTGATGCGCGCTATCTATGAGCTGGCGAGCACCAGCACCTTTGGTAATACTACTGTCGGTATGCTAAAGAGCGCCGCAATGCCGCAGGGCACCGTACTGCTTGAGATTAACTTTCGGGTCGAGACTATCGCGCCAAAAGTGCTCAATCTGCCTGCAACCTTGCCGACACAAAATATTCGGGTGTTTATGAGTGAGCAGGGCGGCGATTTATCAAGTCGTATCAGTGCCGAGATGATTATGCCGCATATCGAGCGTTTAGATAACAATCGAGCGCGGCAAGTGATTAAGGCGCGCGGTGATGTTATCGAGCAGCGCTACTATGACGCTGAAGATATCGCCCGTGCACAGCTGGCTGAAATAGGAGCGCAGGCAAGTAGCCGCTTTACTCAGCAGTGGTCACGTGAGATCAAGCGTCTCAAGCACTTACAAACCATCAATCCTAATGTGCGTAGCAGCGAGATTGAGCGCTTAGAGCAGCTGCAAGCCCAAGGCGAGCAGGCCCTAGCGAGTCTATCGCTAGTACCTGACTCTATCCGGATTTTGGTGGCAGTAAAGCCCTAGTCTAAGCTAGCAGTAGTATAAAAAGGGGTGCTCGTTAGCGCCTCTTTTTCGTATTAGGATTTAGCACGAAATAAAATAGAGCCAAGGAGCGGTATAGAATCCATTTATGGAACTGGCAGAGACTATTTTTTAGGCGATACAGTCATCATAATAGCCGCTAAGTCATATGACATCACTGGTCAAAAATGCCGTTATTGGTTACTATGTTTAACTTTTAACAAACCTTCTAAAGTGATCATTTTTACTAACAAGTATTGTCATTCAAAGCGAAAATGTTTGTTAGTAGAAATATTAGAATAAGGAAAATAAGCGCTATGTCTGATATGTTTGATAACTCGCAACTTATCGACGAGCTGTTAGCGACAGTCGCACTCACTGAGCTCAGCCCGGATGTTTTTGAAGGCGCAAGCCACGATTATGTGGGCTCACGTATCTTTGGTGGACAAGTGCTCGCGCAAGCAATTATGGCAGCGTCTCACACCTTGAATGAGGACAAGCCTTGCCATTCACTGCATGGGTATTTTTTGCGTGGCGGCGATATCAAGCAGCCTGTCATCTACCAAGTGCGCCGCTTGCGAGACGGTCGTAGCCTATCCGCGCGAGAAGTGACGGCGATTCAGTACAAGCAAGTAAAAGGCAAAGAGCCTATAGAGCAAGTGATATTTTCGATGATAGCGTCGTTCTCGCCTGCTGAGGAGGGGCTTGAATATCAAGAGAGTATGCCAGTGTATCCGCCGCCAGAAGACTTAGCTTCAGAGCAAGAGTTAAAAGACGAGCACGTCGGCAAAGTACCAGATGCGCTCAAAGCACGGTTTATGCGTCGTCGTCATGTCGAGATCAAACCGGTCAAACCGCGCGATCCGATCAACCCAACGCCTATGAAACCTAAGCAGGCCAACTGGCTACGTATTCGCGAGCTTGGCAATCAGCCTGTCGCTATTCAGCAGGCATTATTAGCGTTTTCGTCGGACTTTTATTTAGTAGGCACGGGACTGATGTCGCATGGTGTCAGCTTTATGACCAGCGGCCTACAAGCGGCGAGTATCGATCACTCCATGCATTTTCATCGTCCGTTCGATCTCAATGATTGGCTACTCTATGAGATGTGGAGCGACACCACTTCTAGCTCTAAAGGTCTTAATCATGGCCAGTTTTGGCAAGACGGTAATCTCGTCGCTACCGTGCAGCAAGAAGGGCTGATGCGCCTACGAGTGCCAAAGTCTTAGTTGGCAGAAGTCTTCACTAAAGATAGATTTTAAACATCTAGTTCAAGATGCTAGGCTAAAGCGCCAGCCTACGGTTGAGCTTAATTTCAAACCTCAATAATCTTAATCATTGCGCGCGGCAGTCCGAGACTATCGCGCGCTTTTTGCTGCCTTAACCACTTAAACTCTATATCGGCAGCGTTTAACTTATCTTTTAGTTCTGCAATCTGCTTATTATCAACAACCACTCTTTGTGGCTGCAAATACCAGTGAAAATGAGTCAATGAATGCTTAATAGGCGCATCCTCTAATAAAGTATTGCTCACAGGTTTGGCGACTAAATTATTCTCAATTAGCCAGTCATTAATGATTTGCTCAGCAGTGGTAAATTCGCTCTCGTAGACTTTTTCATTACTACGTACTTGAGACTTCTTTGGCTGTTCTTCTGATGTCTTAGCTAAATCGCTAGCTTCAAGCTTCTGCACAAACTGCAAAGGCAAGCTCCATAGGCCACCCCAAATACCATTGTCAGGACGCTGTAGCCAGAGGATATCTCCTTGTGCGTTTTCAATAATAAGCGCATTGCTAAATTTGCTCGGCTTGGGCTTTTTCTTGGCTTTGACAGGATAGTCCATTTCGCGACCTTGCGCGTGAGCGATACAGTTGGCCTTTAGCGGACATAGCTGACAGTTAGGATTACGGCGCACGCATAAAGTCGCGCCCATATCCATCATCGCTTGTGCGAAGAGTCCTGAGTTATCCTTTGGCGTTAACCGCTCTGCCAATGCCCATAGCTCTTTGGTGGTAGCAGACTTAGTAATATCACCATCGATAGTTGCCCAGCGTGTCAGTACGCGTTTGACATTACCATCGCAAATGACGCCATATTTATGCAGCCCCATTGCCATAATCGCGCCAGCAGTCGATGGCCCAACGCCCGAAATCGCCTCCCAACCCGCTAAAGTCTGCGGAAAGTCCCCCGTTTCATCGATTACCTCAACCAACTGCTTAGCACCCTTATGCAAATTACGCGCACGCGCATAATAGCCAAGTCCTGCCCAATGCTCAGCAACCACATCCCAGTCGGCAGCTGCTAAGTCTTGCACGGTCGGAAACGACGCCATAAAACGCGTAAAGTAGGGCAGCACCGTCTTAACTTGCGTTTGTTGCAGCATAACCTCGGATAGCCAGACGATATAAGGATTGGGTGTGTCGGTTTGGTGCTGCTGCCAAGGTAAGTCGTGGCGTCCGTCGGTTTCGAACCAGTCTAATAGACGGGGTGCGAAGGTGTTTAGGGAGTTAGCTGACTGAAAAAATTGAGTATCGGGTATGGCGGTAGGTTGGGTCATAGGCTCTTATATTTGGTTTTTTGAAGGTAAACAATTATACCTGATATATGTATTTGCTACGACCCAGTTTTGACGTGTTTCTATGAAATAATATAATAAAAATAACTACTTAACGATGTCGAATAGTAGGAGGTTATTGATTATCTGCTTAATGTATTCATCCTTATGTATATCACTGATATAATCATATTTGCCTAAACTAATCTTGATATGCCTTTGCACTTCTTGTTGTTCAATAGTACTACTTGGTAGGTCTAGAAAAGAATTTACAAAATACTTATCAAATACAATCGAGAAAAGATTTTTGACGGACAAATCATTAAGGATGTTAGACCTAGAATACGGTTGCCTCATATCTAACCTAGTGCCTCTGATAAAATTTGAAAATTTAGTCGGATTTATATGTCTTGTTATGATTTGATTTAGTAAATCTCTATCCATCATATAAACAAATGATAGAAAGACCATTAAAATCTGTTCAATAGTCAATGATTTACTCCGCTCAATATTTTCAAATACTACTAGAGTCTCTATACAGCGGACGATTTGCTCAATATTTCGTAGAGACAGCGTACCAACATCAAGAAATGTTGGAATCTCATAGATAAATTCGTTGTCTTTAAAATCTTGAGGAATTACCCTGCTAGCTTGAACTGTCACCTTGAAATAAGTGACGTTATTTTCAATAGACCTGCCTTCAACATCTTTGATGGTCGTTGGCAGGTTGATTTGATATTTAAAAAATTTATATAAATAGCTGTGTGAGTCAGTCTCACTACCATAGCTATGTTTTATAGTGGCTTTAAGCTGCTCAGCATTGGTAATTAATATAATTTGTACATTATCTACATCAAACACATGCTTGATGGTCTCTAACATCATCACTGCAAAATCTGGACGACATCGGTCAAGCTCGTCAATGAGTAAAATGATAGGGTTTGTGGAAGCAATATCTGATAGAGCATCGCGCAATGTCGATAAATTCTTTTCCGCTTCTACTTGATCTTTAATCATAGACTCAAGTGACTGGTCGATAAGAGATTTTGACCCATCCTTTATTTCTTCCATTCCGTCTGCTAGTGCATCAGGAATATCTGCCGCATATCTACCGAATGCAAATCCTAATCCTGCTTTGAGACCTATACCAGAAATAAGCCTTAGGTAAGGGACTGCATTTTTTATAAAATTCTTTCGCTTGTAGTCTTTTTCATCGTAAAAACTAGCCACCTCAGCTATAAGTGTTAAGAGCGGCTCATTGGCATGATCAGTTTGAAAAGCATTTACATAACCAACCTTATAATCATTCGGATTATTCTCCTCAATCAGATTTTTTAGTTTAAAACAAAACTCTGTCTTTCCTGTACCCCATTTACCATCAATAATCATCGGGGAACATCAATATCTGAGTCCAAGAGTTTAATGATTTTTTCAGCGATAGGCTTACGTGTGAACTCATCTCTACTCGAAAAAGTTAACTCTCTCATTATGCTGTAATCTGTCATTAAGCACTCTCTATATTTATAATTTTGATATATGATACTTATGTTATACAGATAATACAGACATAAAAAAAGCCCATTAGGGCTTTTATATAAGTAGTAGCTTTTTGAGCAATGATCTTTTAAATAAACCCTACTTCCGATTCTTCCGAGCCCGCTTTTTACGCATTCTCTTTTCCTCAAGCTTGGCTTCTTTTTTGGCTTCAGCAGCGATTCTCTGTTCCGCCACGACTTTCTCTTCTGCTGCCATCATCTCAGGCGTCTCAAGGGTGATGCGACCGAGCGTACCACTGCGCAGCTCATTGATGAGTATCTCTGACATGCGGTAGGTATCGACGATACCGCCTTTTTTGAGTAGGCCGCGATTGCGTCCCGCTACTTCAAAAAACTCCCAATCGGTTGTTGGTAGATCTTCAACTTTGTAGCGCGACTTCAATAATTCAGGATAATCTTTGATCAAATACTCTGCGGTGTAGCCTGCGACATCAGCGAAATCAAAGGCAGTATCACGAATGCCGCCCGTCGCCGCTAAGCGATAGCCTGAATGTTCGTTTTCAACTTTTGGCCAGAGCATGCCGGGGGTGTCATAGAGCATAATGCCGCCATCGAGTTTTATCAGTTGCTGTGACTTGGTGACCGCAGGCTCGTTGCCCGTCTTTGCAACCGAGCGACCGGCTAAGGTATTAATCAAGGTTGATTTGCCAACGTTCGGAATACCCATAATCATCGCTTTGATTTGCCGGCCGGACTCTGCTTTACCCGGCATCATTCTTTTGCACAGTTCAATGATTTTATGGACGTCATCGGCTTTATTATCATCAAAAGCAATCGCTTTGACACCATTTTGCGCCTCAAAGTGATCAAGCCATATTTGCGTGCGCTCGGGGTCGGCGAGGTCAGCTTTATTAAGGATTTTGATCACGGGTTTTTGACCGCGTAGAGCAGCAACCATAGGGTTCTCGCTACTATAAGGAATACGGGCATCAATGACTTCGATGACAATATCCATCTCTGGCATGATTTCTTTGACTTCGTTACGGGCTTTATTCATGTGCCCGGGGAACCACTGAATCGTCTCTTTGACCATTGTTTTACTACCTTTTTAAATTGATGACTCTCTAAAACGGAATGCTAAGCCAAGCTGTTAGCGGTTTGTTTTTATAATGGCGTTAAGTTTACTATACAATGAGAAGCTGAGTCAGGCTAAAGTAAGTCTATAGGTTTTGGCCGGTTGTAGGTGATAAGTCATATTTTATAAAAGGCGTTACCTTGTGAAAAGCAGAGCATAAAAAAGCGGAGCATGACATGCATGCTCCGCTTTTCGGCGTATTATATGATTGGCTTTAAAAGTCCAATTAGCCTAGATTCGCTTTCATAAAGTCTAGCATTTTACTCCAGCTGTCATTCGCAGCTTTCTCGTCGTAGCCCAAGTCGATATCATTTTTGGCAGCGCGCTCATCGGCATGCGGGTTGGTGAAACCATGCTTAGCGCCCTCATAGACATCGACGCTATAGTCAGCACCAGCGTTGTCCATCTCTTTTTTGAAGTCCTCAACGGCGTCCATAGAGACCATACTATCATCACCGCCATGAGCGACTAGTACTTTGGCATTGAACTTGTCATCGGCTGCTTGTTTAGGCGCTAGGTTGCCATGGAAAGTCGCAACTGCCTTGAGCGGCATGCCAACGCGCGCCATATCTAATACGACTTTACCGCCGAAACAAAAGCCAATAGCGCCTAAGTTATCCCCATTTACTCCTAGCTGATCGCCGAAGTCATTCAAAATCAAACGGCAACGATTCATCAGCATGTCTTGGTCCGCGAGCACTTGTTCCATCCACATATTTGCCATCGACGCCTCTGTGGTCAGTTTGCCTTCGCCATAAACGTCCATCGCGACTGCTGCATAGCCCGCTTTGGCTAGACGTTCAGCCACTGACTTGGGGTGATCAACGACGCCCCACCATTCTGGGGCGACTAAAATGCCAGGTACTGGACTGTCGTTTGTGGCTTTTTCTGGAAGAGCGACATAGCTGATCAGCTCAACGCCGTTTTCGGTGGTACTGATTAATTCCAAAGTCTTAATTGACATATTATTGTCCTTATTATGTTATGAGTTTTAGTTGTACTTATAGCGTGATTTATGAGGTTGCTTTTTCACTACTCAACCACCTTAACGCCCATAGCGGACAAAAACAGCTATAATACTGTAACGCAATTTATCAAAATGGTTTTCATTGAAAACTTTAACAACTATAGCGAGTCTATGAGGTTGAATGTGTTATCAAACCCCAAAGCAAAACATCAAAACAAAGCCGAGCAGCAAGCAGAGTTGGCCGCTAATGCCAATGTGCAAGTGGCAGACACTTTGCGCCCACAGTTTTGGTCACGCTTTCGCCTCGATGAGCTGAATCATAGCGAATGGGAAGCGCTGTGCGATGGCTGCGGCTGTTGCTGCTTGATTAAGTATATCGACGAGGACGAGCAGGGCGAGGTGGACGAAGAGTTGGTTGAATATACCGATGTCTCCTGCCAGCTGATGAATTGTGAAACGGGCTACTGTCAGCATTATGAGAGCCGTCAAGAGTACGTGCCCGACTGTATTCAATTGACTATCGATAAATTGCCAAAGATGATGTGGCTACCATCGCACTGCGCCTATAAGCGCCTGTATAAAGGACAGGCGTTGCCAGAGTGGCATCTATTACTGACGAAAGATGCCGTAGCGACTCAGCAGCAAATGCGCGCGGCAAATATAGGCGTTGCGGGGCGCTGCATCTCTGAGATTGGCATCTCTGATGAGGAAATGGAGGAGCGGGTGGTCAATTGGGTGACGCCTTAACTGTTAGGTTTTAAAATTAATTAGAAACTCTAGCCGCTGACTTAGCGCGACTCTCCGCCTCCATCTGCGAATCAGCAAGTGGCGGCATAGGCAGACCTTGACGAATGTGCTTAGAGAACTCATGACTATTCTCGATAAGCTGCTGCTCATTAAGCTCTATGTCTGCATTATTATCGAACCCTTGCACTTTTGGGTTAATATGGGTGCGCTCGTACCATGTATCCATCGACCAAGGTTGTCCTTGCTCTTTAGGATTGGCATCTAACATACCGATATCAAAAAGATAATTGGGCAGCCAGCCTGAAACCCAAATCCGATAATCCCACGGCAGCCGCTCACCACTGACGATACGCGCCATATAAAATATAATATTGGTACAGTTGGTGGTAAAAGTATTGTACCAAGACGGCTTAGCCACTAGCTCATCAGCAGCTTTTAGATAAGACTCAAACAGTGCCTTAACCTCGTGCTTTTGCAGATGACTGATCGGAAATAAGTAAACTTGCTCGCCGCGAGCATTGCTACGCGTATAGATAATATCACGCTCCTCGCTAGCGATAAGACTGAGCTCAAAGCGCCGAAAAAACCCAGCAAAAGCAGAAAAAGACTCATCGTCTTCTTTACGAATCTCAAAGGAAAAAGCGAGCGGTCTATCATCCTCAAAGCGAAAGCTCACTAAAGTATGCGCAATCAGCGGTCCCATCCAATATGAGTTGGTCACATCAATGCCTGATAACTTTGACATATCTACCGTACGCGTCTCCCAGCGCTCGTTCGCTAAAATCTCTGCAGCGCCGTCAGTCTCTTTCTCCGCAAGGTGCCAATCAAAGTTACGCACCTTATAAAAGGTAATCAGATTAGGATTGTTAGCATCACGAGTGTAGGACAGCACCTCGCTAACTTCTGGCTGCCAGTCGCGATCGCTTTTGGCCTCGATAGAAAAATACCAGCCGACGCCTACTAGCCAGAGCCCGCTATATAACATAGCCAAAAATTTACTTAGTTTTTTGGTTCTAAGCGTCTTATTAATGATTTTATTTGCCAGTGTTGGGGCGTACTCTAGCATCGTTATCGAGGCTAAAAGACCCACGATAAAGACACTTGCCAGCCAAGTGATAGGGCTGAACGTACCGAACTGATACCAAAGCGCTAATAATAGCCAAAGTGCCGACAGCATTAAGGCCACGACGATAAAAAAGCGCACGATACGATATAGCCAGCTTGGAGGATTAGCCAAAGTTTTGGTATTTGTATCGCCATGAGCTTGGCGACGCGGCGCTAATAGCCGAGAGAAAAAGAAGCGACGAGACATAAGAGTGAACTACGTAAATGAAGGCTTTGACCATAGCAAAGTTTATAACACACTGACAGTACAATTTGGATAAATTTGTCGTTGAATGTCGCTTTACCTTGGGATAAAGTGAAGCTAAATAGGCTAGTGTTTTATGCGATCGCCGAATCGTTGTTTTTATTTACAATTTTATCCCCATGTATACTCGGTTGAGTAAAAATTTTGTAGTCGCTGTTTTGCTATTAGTAATTGTAATAGCAGTCACTTAAATAGCCATTATTTCCCTGTCCATGAACTTAAGAGGTTAACTCACATCACTATGTCTGATGATGCTCCCAGTCCGAGTAGTTGGTCGATGCGCGGCTTAAAACGCTGGCTATCGACCGCTCCTGAAACCCGCGATGAATTGATCAGCTTGGTGCAGCAGTCGCGCCAGTTCTTAGAGCCTGATACGGTTGATATGTTAGAAGGCGTATTAGATCTACCAGCGACGCAAGTGCGCGAGATTATGACCCCGCGCCCGCAAGTGATAGGTCTGCACGAAAGCACGAGTCTCAAAGAGGTCATGGATATTATTCTTGAGACCACCCACTCACGCTACCCTGTATTTGACAGCCAAGATGATGATGCGGTTATTGGTATTTTATTAGCCAAAGATTTGATCCCTATCTTAGTGCATATGATGCGAGACCAAGAAGAGAAAATCGATAGTAAGCGTCTCAAAGATCTAGTGCGTCAGCCCTTATATATTACTGAGACCTCGCGCTCTGATACCTTACTGCGCTCCTTACAGCGTACGCAGGTGCATATGGCAATCGTCGTCGATGACTTTGGTAACTTCGCAGGCGTCGTGACTATGGAAGATTTGTTAGAGGAAATCGTTGGTGATATCGTCGATGAGCATGATGATTTCGATGAAGATAGCGACATTAATAATATTGTCGCACATCCAGAAAAGCCAAATACTTGGCGGGTGCAAGCCTCTACCGTGATTGAGGATTGTAACGATGAGCTAGGTAGTCACTTCGACGATACGGAGGTCGATACGATGGGCGGGCTTGTGATGCAAGCGCTGGGATACGTCAGCGACTTAGAAGGCGAGAGCGTCACTATCGATGATTGGCAGATTACTATCACCGATGTCGATGGCCGCTCTATTAATGATCTTGAAGTGACCAAAACCAACGCCGATTCTCATATCCTCATAGGTAGCCATTAGCGTTAATGCAGGCAGCCATTAGCGATAAAGGGCGCAAGCTAAGCGCTTCTTTTGTCGTTTAAAAAACACGATTGCGGTCGTGTTTTTTGCTTTTTTACCCTTTTTATGATGACAGGCTGTTATTATGAGCCCATTTAATTTATAACCGTCATTGATAGCCTCTCATCATAGGCTTAAAGATTTAGAACTTGGATAATTTGCTATGCGTCTGTCTACTGATGATTTACAAAAGCGTTTAAAGCCCAAACAGGCTTATCAGATGCCACTTGGACTTACCGCTATCATTGCCGCTTTGGCAGGAGCGATATTTATATTTGCGCTCGCGCCTTACGGCTTTTGGCCGATCGCTTTTGTCTCGCCAGCGATTTTGTATGCGCTTCTATTGCCAAAGATGAGCGGCAAACGTGCTTTTATTATCGGTGAAGCTTATGGCACCGGGCTGTGGTGCGTTGGTGCCTTTTGGTTATTTACCTCAATCAATGACTATAGTGAGACGCCGACATGGCTGGCACTGATTTTGATTGCGTTGATGGGTTTGGGGATGGGGCTGTTTCATGGCTTCTTAGCGCTGATATTTAATCGCTTCGTTGGTCGTCAGCCTTTCTCGTTTGCGGCGCTTTGGATCTTACAAGAGTGGCTGAAGACTTGGTTATTTACCGGTTTTCCTTGGCTATTCTTAGGTTACGCCTTTACCGAGCAGTACTGGCTATCCTCGTTGGCGCCAGTAGCTGGCGTGTTTGCTGTCTCTTTTGTGGCAGTATTGCTCGCGGCAAGTGCTGTCGAGCTGATGCGTCGCCGCGCCGGTTACCTTGTCGTGTCATCGGTATTATTGTTATTAAGTGTTGGCTTATGGCTGATTAATCCGCAATGGACCAAACCTAAAGGCACTCCAGATCTGTCGGTGTCCTTGATTCAGGGTAACATTCCGCAAGATATGAAGTGGCTGACTGAGTATCAGTTTGAGACTTTGAAGATTTATGCCGGATTGACGCGTGATGAGTGGGGCCGCGATCTTGTGATTTGGCCGGAGTCGTCTATTCCGATGTTTCAGACTGAGGCGGTAGGCTTTATCAGTGAAATGGTAAAAATGGCTAAGGAGACCGATACCACTTGGGTGACCGGCATTCCTTATAAGGATGAGGCCGCCTTTGATCCAGCGACGCAGAGCTATCCGCCGTTTTATAATAGTGTAATCGCGCTTGGCAGCGACGCGCAGGGCATGTATAAAAAGCAGCGCTTAGTACCGTTTGGTGAGTATATTCCGTTTCAGGGGATGCTCGATATTTTGCCCAGTCTTGCTGGTAGCCAAGAGATATTGAGCTATAGCCGCGGCGGTCCTCAGCAGTCGCCATTGCAAGTCCGTGGGTACGACTTAGGCGCCGCGGTCTGTTATGAGGTCGCTTATCCAGATACCACGCGCCGCAATGCTATTGGCACAGATTTTCTATTGACGATATCTAACGACGCTTGGTTTGGGACTTCAGCAGGCCCGCTACAGCATCTACAGATGGTACAAATGCGCTCGCTAGAAAACGGCCGCTGGTTTATGCGTGCAACCAATACAGGCGTGACCGCCATCATCAATCATAGAGGGCAAATCGTTGCGCGCGCACCGCAGTTTGAGCGTACAGTACTGCGCGCCGATGTCCAAGCGCGCGTGGGCAACACCCCTTTTATGGTGGTTGGTCATTATCCTATTTTAATAATTATAGCGTTACTATTGGGCCTAAGTTTCGCCAGTAAGCGCTCAATCACTAGGACGCGGCCCAAGCGTAGTTAGTCAAGTCAGATAAAAATGAACGGTCTGACTAGTAATAATACCTTTAATTGGTTAAGGGATTTAACAAACCGCTATAAATTGCGATATAATAGCTCAATATTTCACATATTCTTTGTTGTAAGGTAGATAAGCTATGTCAGAGCATGTTGTTAATAACAATCCAAAAAAAGAGTTGCTATTTGCCTTAGGCGGCATTGGCTTATTTTTAGGCATTGTGTTACTCATTGGTATTTCTGCATTTTTGCGTCCAGCGGGTGAGCATATTACTGCTGAGCCTACTGAAGAGTCAGTCGCAGCTGATGAAGCGGCAGTGATTGCAGCTGAAGCCGACACAGAAGAGGCAACAGTCGCTGATCCAGTCGCAACTGATGATGCCGATGCTAGTATTGGCGCTGGAGAGGCCACGGCGGATACGGCTGCTGATGCAACGACTACGCCGACTCCTAGCAGTAATGATGCTGTTATCGCTACCGGTTCAGCTACCGCGACTGCTGATGGCACGGTAGACCAAGCAGCGGCAGCTGATGCAGACTTGACTGCAGAACAAGCCGATGGCGATGCCGACGCTACTGTTGATGCTGAAGAGACTGCTGCCGAGTAAAGCCAAGTTATCGTCATTTATACCTTAATCATTTATGATGATAAATGAGTCATCACGTTTATAACAAACGCTGCCAATATCGATAACGCTGCTGAGTGGATCTGTGTCGGTACAACTGCTTATCAGCCTTATCAAAAGTACGCCTTACTACTAAGATATAAGCTTGCATAATGCCCTGTTCTTCGATGAGAGCAGGGTTTTTTTGTGGGTATTTGTGTAATTATTGAGCAATGGCTTGTTTACTTGAATTTGTACAAGTGAAACAATATTGCGCTTATATGACCATTAGTCGTCATTATTAATCACTTCGTCATACATAGAGTGCTTTTTGAAGGAATAGAAGTATGAGCAAAACATCAAACACCCAGGGAAGTGACGCTGAGATAGAAGCGCTAGAAAACGGCTTTATGGGACATCCTAAACCCTTACGTCCGCTATTCTTCACTGAAATGTGGGAGCGGTTTTCTTATTATAGTATTCGGCCACTTTTAGTCCTGTTCATGGTGGCCACTGTGGGTAGTGGCGGTTTTGGTTTCGATGAAACGACCGCTTCTGCTATCTATGGCATCTTTGCTGGGTCATTGTATTTGGCAGCCGTTCCTGGCGGCTGGCTGGCAGATAACTGGCTAGGACAAGAGCGTGCCCTGTGGTGGGGTAGTATCATTATTGCGCTAGGACATCTGTCTATTGCCCTGTCCGCCATGTTTGGTATGACCCTGTTTTTTGTCGGTCTCATTTGTATCGTCTTAGGGTCAGGTCTATTCAAGACTTGTATCGCAGTCATGGTCGGCGCGCTATATCCTGAGGGTGATGTACGCCGTGATAGTGGCTTTACCATATTTTACATGGGTATCAATATAGGCGCGTTACTCGCGGCGCTTATCGTGGGCGTGTTCAAAGAGCAAGGCATGTGGCATGTCGGTTTTGGGGTCGGCGGCCTTGGCATGCTAGCCTCACTACTTATATATCGTTTTTCAGCGCGAAAAACACTAACCCACTATGCACAAGCCAAAAACATCACTCCTGAATGGAAGCGCGCTAATGATAATCACAAAAACATAGGTCGCTGGGTGCTTGGCTTTTTGGGCCTACTCGCAGCTGTGGTTATCTTAGTGGCTACTGGGATTATGCCGTTCAATCCTGAACAGGTAGTGACTTATATGACCTATATCATCGCAGCTGTGGTGATAGGGTATTTTGCTATCTTGTTCGTTTTACCGAAGTTTGATAAAACCGATAAGCTGCGTTTGCTGATTTGTTTTATTCTGATTATCGGCTCAACGCTGTTTTGGTCAAGCTTTGAGCAGCAGCCGACCTCCTTTAACTTGTTTGCCGATAACTATACTGATTTGGATGTGTTAGGGTTTCAAGTTCCGAGCATTTGGTTCCAATCGCTAAACCCACTGTTTATATTATTACTTGCGCCAATTGTGAGTATTATATGGGTCAAGCTCGGTAATAGAGGAGTTGAGCCTAGTAGTATGGTGAAGTTCGCTCTTGGTATGCTCTTAGCAGCAGCGGGATTTGGGCTGATGATTCTAGCGTCTAAGAGTATTTTAACCAATGAGGGCGGCTTGGCTTCGCCTTTATGGTTAGTCGGTAGTCTTTTATTATTGACGCTTGGCGAATTGGCGCTTGGTCCTGTCGGTTTATCTTCTATGACTAAGCTGGCTCCAAAAGGGATGCAAGGGCAGATGATGGGGTTATTCTTTGCCTCTTTAGCGATGGGTAACTTGGTTGCTGCATTCTTTGGTGGATATGTGTCGGCAGACAAGATCGAAGGGTTGCCCGGTCTATTTACCACGATGACTATCTTCTTGGTAGTAACAGCAGTGATTTTGTTGCTATTAGCCAAACCGATCAACACTATGCTCAAAAAGAGCGAGCAGGCGGATGCCAAAGTTTAATGGCCGTGACGCGTCGTACTCATAAGTAGCGCTGATAGTCAGTCGCTACTCAAAAGAGCATCAGCCAAAACGTGTTACCTTAGGTGGCACGTTTTTCTTTTATAAAAAGATAGCTCAACTTAGCTATTGAAAACCATCTACACGCCCAAACCTCTACTGATATCGACAACTAATTATATTAGCGTTAATAAAATAAGACGATTATTGATAATCGCTAGCTCAAAAGAACAAATCAGTCAAAACTGACTCATCAAAACGACTTAATTAAAAACACTCAGTACATAATATAGTCGATACACTCTAAAAATGTCATAGCGCTACTGGGATGCTCTTTTTAAAACATAAGTTGCGCAGCATCGAAGGAACGCAGCACGCAAGTAAAATTTATACCAGTAGCGCGTTTAAATCCATAACAGTTTTACATTCAGCTAACTATATAAGGAACACCCAATGAGTAAACAAGCTATTCACGACCGTATCGACAGCCTACGCCAAGCGCTGGTAAAGCAGGACCTGAGCGCTATTATTGTCCCTTCTGCGGACCCGCATTTATCTGAGTATCTACCGGAGTATTGGCAAGCTCGCCTGTGGCTCTCAGGGTTTACCGGTTCGGTAGGTACGCTAGTGGTTACCGCTGACTTTGCGGGGCTATGGACCGATAGCCGTTATTGGGTGCACGCCGCTGATCAGTTAGCCGATACTGGGATTACTCTAGAGAAGCTTGCGCCTAAGCAGCCCAACCACATTGACTGGTTGAGCGAGCACTTGAGCGAAGGCGATAGCGTAGCGATTGATGGTAATGTGCTCTCCATCGCTGAGCAAGACCGTCTATTAGACGCTTTTGAAGCTCACGACATTACCTTAATTACGGATCGTGATGTGTTGACTGACATTTGGGCAGATCGTCCCGCACTACCAACTGCGAAGCTATATGAGCACGATGAGCAGTTTGTGTCGCAGTCTGCCGCCGATAAGTTGGCTGCTGTACGCTCAGGCATGCAGGAAGTAGGTGCAACCCATCACTTGCTCTCAAGCTTAGATGATATTGCTTGGTTGACCAACCTACGCGGCTCTGATGTCGACTATAACCCCGTGTTTTTATCGCATATGCTAATCAGTGCAAACGAGGCAACATTGTTTGTCGATAAGCAAAAAGTCAGTAGCGGTATTGAAAAAGAGCTCAAAGACAGTGGTATCACGCTTGCTGATTATGACGCGGTGCAACAAGCGCTTAGCGAGCTGACAGTCGATGACTTACTGCTATTAGACCCTAACAAAGTCGCTGTTGGCACGTTATCACAGATGGTCGATGGCGTTGGTTTTATTGAGCAGATAGCGCCGAGCACTTTACTGAAGTCCGTCAAGTCAGATGCCGACGTGGATCATGTTCGCGAAGCCATGCGTCAAGATGGCGCAGCACTGTGTGAGTTTTTTAGTGCGTTCGAGGAGCGCTTGGCAAGCGGTGAGCGTTTAAGCGAGCTGGATGTCGATAGTATGCTGATCGACGCACGTAGTCAGCAGCCGCATTATGTTTCTCCGAGTTTTCCGACCATTGCTGGCTTCAATGACAACGGCGCTTTGCCGCATTACCGCGCGACGCCAGAGAAGTTCAGCTATCTAGATGTCAATGAGGGCGAGGGCGGCTTACTACTGATTGATTCAGGCGCTCAGTACCAAAACGGTACGACTGACATTACTCGCGTTGTCGGTATTGGCCAAGTCACAGACGAGCATAAGCGCGACTTCACTACGGTACTCAAAGCGCACATTGCACTGGCGCGCGCGCACTTCCCCGACGGTATCGCTTCGCCGCTTATTGATGCGATTTGCCGAGCGCCGCTGTGGCAAGCGCAGATGGACTATGGTCATGGTACTGGCCACGGCGTCGGTTACTTCTTGAACGTCCATGAAGGCCCGCAAGTGATCGCTTATAGTGCCAGCACGCCAAAAGAGCGCGCGATGAAGGTAAATATGATCTCAAGCAATGAGCCGGGACTCTACCGTGAAGGTAAGTGGGGGATCCGTATCGAAAACTTAGTCATCAATAAAGCTGTGGCGAACCCTAATGAGACAGAATTTGGTGACTTTCTAAATTTTGAAACTGTGACTTACTGTCCTATCGATACTCGTCTTATTGAGAAGTCGCTTTTAGATCAGGTAGAGATTGATTGGTTAAATGACTATCACAGCCAAGTCTATGCTGAGCTAAATAGTCGCGTCGAGGGAGCAGCGCTTGAGTGGCTCACTAAGCGTACGCAAGCTATCTAAAAAAGCTGTATTGATGGTCAGTCATTCTAGATTCTGACCTATCAGACATAAAAAAGCGCTCGGCCAGTTCAGGCTTGAGCGCTTTTCTGAGCTTAGTTTTTGGCTTTATTATAAGCGGCTTATTGCTTCTCGCTTAACTGACGCGTGACCTCCGCGCGTAGCCAAGACTTTAGCGTTTCGGACAGCTGCATCATCTGTTCGGTTAAATAGTCATCGATATGAACTTCTAACTCATGAATCATTTGTTGCTCAGCTGCGCTAAGTGTCGTATCTTTTAACGATAGATCGATGGAAGACGCTGCATGAGACACTTTATCATCGACTGCATTAATCAGCTGCTCATCGTGAGCACTCGTCTCTTTTTTATCAGCACTGGACTTAGGATCAGTTTCTTTTGAAGTGGCAGTTGCAGCATTGGCTTCGCGGTTATGAGAGGTATGTGCATGAAGAGTATATGAGCTTAGTTTTTCTTCACTAGCGCTTGGCTCTTGATTGTCTTTTTGCTGAATGGTTTGCTGCTGTTGTCGCTGTTCATTTTCTGCGTCGGCTTGCGCTTTTTCTTCTGCCGCTTGTTTTTCAGCCTGCGCTCTGACTCGAGCTAAGCGCTCGGCCTCTATACGTTCTGCCTCTAAGCGCTCTTCTTCTAAACGTTGCTGCTCCGCCTCAGCTCGCAGTGCTGCTTGTTCGTCAGCAAGTGCTTTTGCCGCCGCTTGCTGCTTCTCGTGTGCACCGTATAAGTCATCAAGATGAGCATCGAGATCATGATTACTAAAGACAAACTGCTCAAACGAGGTGTCTGCTCGTAATAGCGCAGTGATGTCTTTTAGTTCTTGTACAATAGCGGCGCGTACTGGCTGAGGAGCTCCTGTCCAATGCTGATAGAATTCATGAGAAAAAGAATAGCTCGACATAATGGCTTCCATAAACTGCTAAAAATTACCCCTTATCATACGCAAGTATAATAAGGGGCTGCAAGAGGACAAACGTAGCAAAACAATTATAAACCTTACGCTAATCAATTTAGCTTATGAAGATAAGGTGTTTGCTCTAAGACCAACGGGCAAAAATAAGCGAGCCATTGGTACCGCCAAAGCCGAAGCTATTGGATACCGCATAGTTAAGCTCAGGCACATCACGCGATTGATTTGCCACATAGTCTAGATTGCAGTTGTCTTCGACATTATCTAGATTGATCGTTGGCGGAACCTCTTGATGATGCAAGCTAAGCACCGTAAATATCGCTTCGATACCGCCTGCCGCGCCTAGCAGATGCCCAGTCATAGACTTAGTCGAGCTGACAAGGATGCTGTCTTTTACTGCTGAAAATACCGACTCAATCGCCAAAGATTCAGCGACATCACCTGCCGGCGTACTCGTGCCATGGGCGTTGACATAACCGACTTTGGCGGCATCAATGCCTGCGTCATTGAGCGCGTTTTGCATCGCGCGTGCCGCTCCGCGACCATCTTCTGGCGGTGCGGTAATGTGACTGGCGTCATCGCTCATCCCAAAGCCGACTAGCTCTGCAAGGATAGTTGCGCCGCGCGCTTTAGCATGAGCTAGACTCTCTAATACTATGACACCTGAGCCATCCCCTAAGACAAAACCATCGCGATCTTTGTCGAAAGGTCGTGAAGCACGGGTTGGCTCCTCATTACGCGTAGAGAGCGCATGCATAGCGCCAAACCCTGAGATACCTAGCGGGCTTGAGCCTTTTTCACTACCGCCTGCGAGCATGATATCAGCATCACCATGAGCGATCAGACGTGCCGCTAAGCCGATAGCATGCGTCGCGGTGGTACAAGCGGTGGCAGTCGCTAGATTAGGGCCTTGTAATTTGTGCTTAATAGCCACTAAGCCTGCCGCCATATTGACGATAGAACCTGGAATAATAAAAGGCGAGACTTTTTTAGCGCCTTTATCACGTAACGTGTCACGGCTATTTTCAATAGTTTGAATACCGCCAATCCCTGAACCTAGAATAATACCAAAACGCTCTGGATCGACATGCGCTACAGGGCTGTCATCAGCACTGACCTCATCTATAAACCCCGCGTCTTTTAGCGCCATACTTGAGGCCGCTATACCGTAATGAATAAACTCATCATAGCGCCGCGCGTCTTTGGCATTCATAAATTGCTTAGCATCGAAGTCTTTGACGGTGCCGGCGATTTGTGTACGATAGTCGCTAGCATCGAAGTGCTCAATAGGAGTGATACCGCTTTCGCCGGCCAGCAGGCGCGTCCATGTACTTTCAACGTCCAAGCCTAGCGGGGTAATAGCGCCCATACCAGTGACTACCACACGCATCTCATCGGAGCGCTCATAATGCGGCTGCTTTTGACGCGATTTTTGCTGCTGTTTGCTCATAGCTATATCCTATCCTGACTATACAAAAATGATATTATTTTAGCAGTCATTATAATATACATTAGTGTACGTTTGTAAACTCATGATGACTGCTAATGACAGTTTAAGCAAAACAAACTTGACCGAGTACCACGCCTTTACGCGCGCCTGTGACTGCCGGCAGATTACCAGTCTCGCCCATCAAGGTCTGCCGCGCCAGCCAAGCAAAAGCGACTGACTCTACCCAAGTCGGCTGCAGTCCTAATTCAGTGGTAGTAGTCACCGCCCAGTGCGGAAGATGCGCTTGCAGACGCGTCATTAAATAGCGGTTGAGCGCGCCGCCTCCGCATACATAAACGCTGCTTTGTTTTTGATTACTAATGAACTGATTGATCTGATCGCAAGCACTGATAGCGGTCAGCTCGGTCAGTGTCGCTTGTACGTCAGCGGCTGAATAGCGTGTATCGGTCGCCGTTTTATCAAAGGCTTGTAGCTCAGACTTTAACCAAGATAAATTAAAGTCCTCGCGTCCGGTACTTTTAGGGTGAGGCTGGGCAAAGAATGGATGCTCTAAGAGTTGATTAAGCAGTGGTTCGATCACTTGTCCTGACTGCGCCCATGCCCCATCTTGATCATAGTCTTTATCGATATGCTGTTTGGCCCAAGCGTCTAACAACAGATTGGCAGGGCCGGTGTCATAGCCTATGACCGGATCATCATTAGCTAGCAGCACAGTAATATTCGCAATACCGCCCAAATTCAGTAAGATACGAGTGCTAGCGGAGTCAGAAAATAAAGCCTTGTGAAAGGCTGGCACTAAAGGCGCGCCTTGACCGCCAACTGCCATATCGCGGCGTCGAAAATCACTGACCACACTGATAGCGGTGCGCTCAGCGATGATATTGGCATCGAGCAGTTGTAAGGTGACCGCCATTTGTGGACGATGACGTACGGTTTGTCCATGACAGCCGATCGCCAGCACCGACTCGCTATCAGTATCGGCTTGCTGCAGTAACGTATTGACCACTTCGCTGGCAAACTCACTGTACTCACGACTGGCCCAACCGAACCAGTCCAGCTCACTTACCAAATCATTGGGCTCATCGAAGTTAGGGGTCAAAGCAGCGGTACCGTTTGGCTGACACAGAACCAGTAATACCTCACGCAGACGCGCTGGAAAGTTTTGGCTATGGCTTGTGATGAGCTGCAGCGGTTGCTGTGTGTTCTCACTATCACTTGCAAACTGACACAGCACTGCATCCATACCATCTAAGCTCGTCCCTGACATCATACCGATATATAAGCCGTCATCGAAATTCTCAAACACCGTTTGTTCTAGAGCATCAGTGAGAGCGGTGTAGTCTAGGTCGTCATAATCGTTAGTAGTCGGCTCAGCGTCATTATTATTTGTATTTATAGTAGGTGCGGCGTTACTCATGGCAATTTCCCCTAAAAAAAGCTAATATATCTCTCAAATTCTAACACTTTTTATAGGCCTTCAAGATTCTAAAAGCCCTTGAGGCATTCATCATTTAATAAAGATAAACAAGAGAGCAACATGACAGAGCAGTCCTACAATTTAGAAGAACAACTGGCCCTGATTCAGCGCGGTACTCAAGAAATTTTATCCGAAGAGGATTTAGTCGCTAAGCTTAAACTGAATCGCCCGCTACGTATTAAGGCCGGTTTTGATCCTACTGCACCGGATCTGCATTTAGGCCATACGGTACTCATCAATAAGCTCAAGCATTTTCAAGACTTAGGTCATGAGATTTATTTTCTTATTGGTGATTATACGGCCAAGATTGGCGACCCTTCGGGTAAGAACAGCACGCGTCCGCCGTTGACCGATGAGCAAATCAAAGTCAACGCGCAGACTTACGCTGAGCAAGTGTTTAAGATTTTGGATAAAGAGAAAACTCGTATCGTCTTTAATTCCGAATGGTTCAAGGATATGTCAGCAGGCGATATGATTCAGCTCTCAAGCCAGCTGACGGTCTCGCGCATGCTTGAGCGTGATGACTTCTCCAAACGCTACGCGGCACAAACGCCAATTGCCATCCATGAGTTTCTCTATCCGTTAGTGCAAGGCTACGACTCTATCGCCCTTGAAGCCGATGTCGAGCTGGGCGGTACCGATCAGACCTTTAATATCTTGATGGGCCGCACTTTGCAAGGCCGTTATGGGCAAGAGCCGCAAGTGTGTATCACCGTGCCAATCTTAGAAGGCCTAGATGGCGTTAATAAAATGTCGAAGTCACTTGGCAATTATGTGGGCATTTATGATGCGCCGGGCACCATGTACCAAAAACTGCTATCGATGCCAGATACCTTGATTCGTCGTTATTTTGAGTTTTTAAGCTTTAAGCCGATGGATGAAGTCGAAGGCTTGATGAACGAGATGGAAAACGGTCGCAATCCACAAGAGATCAAGCGTATCTTGGCCGAAGAGTTAATCGAGCGCTTCCATGATGCTGATGCTGCAGCTAATGCGCACAAATCAGCAGGCAATGTCCTAGCAGATGGTGAGCTGCCAGTCGATTTGCCAGAGGTGACGTTGGAGCTAGAAGGTGCGGATGCGTTATTTATCACGCAAATATTGAACCAAGCAGCCCTTGCCAAAAACAACTCAGCAGCCAAAGACATGGTCAAACGCGGCGCAGTAAAAGTAGATGGCGAAGTGGTCGATGCAGGCTTTAGCTTAACCTCAGGTCAGACAGTGGTTATCCAAGCGGGCAAAAAAGCCTATGCAAAAGTGACGGTTGGCTGATATGGATAAAGTTGATTTATTCCAAAAAGTCAAACTAGAGTTTGAGCAGTTAACATATGAGGATGAACACAAACTAGATAGATTAACTCGACAACTTACTATGCTTATCAAAAATGTCCATGGTAGTGATTCTGACTATTTACAAGAAATAATGAATATTAGTTATATTCCTCTTTCATTTAACAGTAGTAAAGATGAAGATATTGCTTATTGGAAGTCAGGGAAAAATAGTGCCATTAATTTGATAGACACTATAATTGAAGAACTAGAATTATTTTCGAAAGATATTAGTAAAATTGACACCGAAGCAGACATGAAGAAAATTGATTGCAGCAAAGTCTTCATCGTTCACGGTCATGACAATGGTGCTAAAAACGAAGTAGCGAGATTTGTAGAGCGACTTGGTTTTAAAGCAGTAATTCTTCATGAGCAGGTTGACTCTGGCGCTACTATCATAGAAAAGTTAGAAAAGCATACAGATGTTGGTTTTGCTATTGTGCTTTATACTGAATGTGATATTGGAGGTGTTAAGTCTTCTAAACCAGAAGATTTAAAACCACGAGCAAGACAGAATGTTATTTTTGAGCATGGACTTTTAATTGGTAAGATTGGTCAAGCAAATGTTGTTGCGCTTGTAAAAGGTCATGTTGAGATTCCAAATGATATATCAGGGGTAGTCTACAAATCTATGGATACAGATGGAGCTTGGAAATATAGTATTGCTAAAGAAATGAAAAGCTCAGGTTACGACGTTGATATGAATAAGATTGATTAGCGAGTGTAATTATGAGTCAAAAAATTCAAGTCGTCCCCCAAGGCATCTACCGCCACTATAAAGGCAATCTTTACCAAGTGCTGCACACCGCGCATCATTCCGAAACCGAAGAAGCCTTAGTCGTTTATCGTTGTCTTTACGGTGAGTATGGCGTTTGGGTGCGGCCGTTGGCGATGTTTGCTGAAACTGTAATGCGTCATGGCACAGAAGTACCACGCTTTGAGCTGATTAAAGTGCTAGCGGATTAAGCTTAAAAATTTCTGACAACTTCTAATCAAAAAAGAGTGACTGATGGAGTCGCTTTTCCATTTCTACTTATAGCTCATTCCCGAAAAACCTTCTTAATACCTGATAAAACCTAACGGGCTCATCCATCGGTACGGCGTGACCTGAATGCGGTAAAACGATTTCAGTGGCATTGGGCAGCATCTGTGTCACCTTCTGTTGCCACTTAGGATTATATAGCTTTGAGCGCCCACCAATTAGATTGACGACCGGAATCGTCACTTTATCTAACGCACCACGAAAGTCATAAGGCAAGGTTAGATAAGCTTGCAAGCATTGCCTTTTATGGTTCCAAAGACGATGCTCATACAGCGCAAGCTTAGGATCGTTCTTATAAGTCATCGCTTGTATAAACGCTTTTGAGCGCGTACGATTGACGGACAATAATGAGAATAAGCGCTCGACGTCAGTAGCGTGCCGTTTCAGTGTAAAGGGCAGGTGAGTGAAGCTTTGGGCATCGGCATATGGCAGACTCATATCGATAACACCGCGAAAGATATCGAATACCTCTTGTTGGCGGCTGCCAAATAGTCCGCCTTGCCAATCGTCTTGATTATGAATAGCAGGGCTTTGATCGATATTGAGATAGCGGCTGACTCTGGCTGCGCCAAACCTTTCAAAATAAGACCACATCACTTGCGCGCCCATCGAAATAGCCGCTACAGACAGCGTCTCAACAGACTGCCACTGACAAATCTGCTCGATGATACAATCGACATCTTCTGCATATTGCCGCACAAAATCAAACTGCGTAAGACCGATGGGCTGTGCCAGTCCAAAGCCGCGCAAATGCGGCAAATAAAAAGTGTATTTGCTAGCAAGCGGTAAGATAAAAGGCAAAAATTCACGTGCATCCATGCCGTAGGCATGCAGCATCAGCACAGGCGCGCCTTGTCCGATAACAGAGATAGGTAGTCGCGTGCCATCAGTCATCGTAATATGAGTAGTTTGCACTTGATACTGGTCGGATATCGGCAGTGTGAGTAATTTTTTTATCATGAGTTCTATTCTGTGCGCTCGCATAGTAGCCATAATTGAGGTTGCTGACTTCAACAGACCCGATATACTTGCAGTAAGACTGCTATAGTAAAATCAGCTCATTGACCATAGCATAAAAGTGAGCTTGCAATACCGAATAATCATCAGCGCTAATTTATCAATCATAATAAATAAAAATAACAACCTGACTCTTAAAAGGAGGCCTAAGTATGAGTAGAGCGACTTTAGCGTCGTTAGATATGAGCCTCTATCCGCTAGTATGGGAGCAGCAGACTTTTATAGATTCGCAGCAATTCTTGATAGCGATACTAAGCCAGAGCGCTGAGATAAAACCAGAAGACTTCACTAGGCTGCTGCTAAACAACCCTGTCTATCAAGAGTGGATTAACGCAACTGTCTTTGGGCGCTATATTCAGCGCAGTTTTGCCGCCTTCTATCAGCAGACGGAAGACAGCTTCAATATGGATATGCCCGCGCTATTTCGTAACGAGCTGACGCGCCATGCTCAATATCTGCCCCTTCATCAAACCTTATTTTTTGCAGGCGAGATGCCAAAAAGCGTAAGACAAGAGAGGCTGTTTACCACCACAGTTAATCCTGCTACGGCGCTTGCCGCCGCAGAAAAGCTCTATCAACACTCGCTACAATCAGGGCGAGCAAGCCATCCGTCCCTTATTATCAATCAGCTAACTATAGCAGGCAAGCAAGTTATGGGCTTTCCGATACGCCATAATAAGCGTACCAGCGAGCGCACCCGTAATGAAGTGCTCATACTGGATTTTAGAGATTTGCGCTTGGTGAATGAAGAGGTAATCGAGACAAGCGAGATAAAAAAAAGCAATATAGCCGAGACTATATTGCTTCGTTATTATGAATTACGCTAACTACAATAATTACGGGTATTTAGACATCGCTTGAGCTTGCAGGCTTACTTTTTATAGTTAGTCTTTTATAGTCAGTCTTTAGCAATCGTCAAACCATTATAGGTCTGTGCTACTGGCATGACTTCTAAGCGATTGACGTTAATATGCGTAGGAGACTCAATCAACCACAGTAAGATATCGCCGATATCTTCACCGCTCATGGTTTTAAAGCCGTCATAGACCTTTGCTGCTTTTTCGTCATCGCCGTGATAACGCACGTTTGAAAACTCCGTACCCGCCACATTACCTGGCTCAAGGTTAGTTACGCGCACTTGCGTACCAAGTAGATCCGCACGCAAATTGAGACTAAACTGCTTTACAAACGCTTTGGTCGCGCCGTAGACGTTACCGCCATAATAAGGCCAAGTGCCAGCGATAGAGCCAACGTTAATGATATAACCGCTATCGCGCTGAACCATCGTTGGCAAGACGACATGGGTTAATGCCATTAGCCCTTTGACATTGGTATCGACCATTTGCATCCAGTCATCGAACTTGGCATTTTGCGCAGGCTCAGTACCTAATGCCAACCCTGCATTATTCACCAAGACATCGATTTGGCTAAAGTCTTTTGGCAGATCAGCGATAATTGGAGCAATAGACTGGGTATCGCTGACATCCATAACGACTGGCAAAAACAGCTCACCTAAAGTCTCTGCCATCTCGTTTAGTTTATCCAGGCGCCGAGCACAGCCGATGACGCGGTGGCCTTGCGCGACTAACTTCTCCGCCAGCGCTTTACCGAATCCAGCACTCGCTCCAGTGATTAATACATTCATGATATATCCTCTACCTATTCTTGATAGCCTAAAGCGCATGTTATAACGAGGCATCAGCGATACGACTGTTTACCAAAACTACCGTTTACTAAAATTATTGTCTGCCAAATATCTTGTCGCCAGCATCACCAAGCCCCGGGATGATATAACCATGCTCATCTAAATGGCTATCGAGAGCAGCGGTGAAAATCTGCACATCAGGATGCGCGTCATTGACCAAGCGCACACCTTCAGGCGCGGCGACCAAAACCAAAGCCTTGATGTTTTTGCAGCCGTGCTTTTTAAGCATATCGATTGTTGCGACCATAGAGCCGCCAGTAGCGAGCATCGGATCGACAATCAATGCAGGGCGTTTGTCCATGTGGCTGACGAACTTCTCAAAGAAAGGCACAGGCTGCAGAGTCTCTTCGTCACGTTGTAGACCGACGACCGAGATTTTAGCGGTTGGAATCAGGTCGAGTACACCATCGAGCATACCTAATCCTGCACGCAAAATAGGTACCACTGTCGCTGTCTTACCAACGATTTGCTCGCCTTCTATCTCACCACACCATCCTGCCATCGGAAAGGTCTCAATCTCAAAGTCGTGGCTTGCCTCATAAGCCATAAGGCGGGCAAGCTCTTTGGTCAAAGTGCGAAACTTATAAGTACTACAGTCTTTTTCGCGCATAAGGCTTAGCTTATGACGTATTAATGGATGATCGATGACGGTAATGCTTAAGTCGTTATTTAGCTCGCTCATAAAGTCTCTCTTATCTATCAAGTTTGGATATCAGCCTTCATATCTATTTTAGGTTTCGATTTCGAATTTTAATCGTATGCTATGATAACAAAAAAACTGCTTTTCTAATGAAGAATGTTATGACCAATAAAACTTATAAGACTAGGGCGTGTTGAACATTCAAATATTAGGACTGCTGATAGATAAAATCGCACCAAACTAGGCGTAAACCGACGATAATGTCGAGGCCTTAGCTAGGTTTACAACACCGTTTGGGGTGATTTTAGCATCAGCCCTTCGGGGCGGGGCTTTTTTTTGCCAATACATGGCGAAATTGTCTATCCTAGAATGACTAGGATTCGAAAATTTCACTGCGTATTGCCTAAAAAATAGCCGCCGCCAGTGCCACATTTGAATGTTCAACACGCCCTAAAAGCAGTGATAATAAATTTACGAATACGATTGATGCGAAGGAGAACACAAGGATGGAAGCAACTACTACCGAAATAGAAACTCACCCTTTTGAACCCGTCCTGCCACCGAACGCTACACTAATGATGATGGGTACCTTTCCGCCAACCTCTGATAAATGGGCAATGCAGTTTCATTATCCGAACTTCTATAATGATATGTGGCGTATCTATGGCGGCGCGTTCTTCGATGATGTGAACTACTTTAGAGTCGGGGACGAAAAACACTTTGACCCTAAGCATATCCGCGACTTTTTGTTTGAGCGCGGCATCGCTCTATGTCCCACGGTCAGACAGGCCATTCGTGAGACCGGAAATGCGTCTGATAAGAATTTAACGGTCGTGACCCCAGTGGATTTAGATACTATTTTGCCGAAGGTTCCTAAGTTAGAAGCCCTATTTACCACAGGGGGTAAGGCAACTGAGGTGCTGCTGAATTTATTAAATGATCCGCCTATTAAGTCAAAGCAGCCCAAGACCAATCAAAGTATCGACTATCCGTACCAATGGCATAATCAAAGCACCAAAGCACAAGCACCAGAGTTGACTCTATATAGACTGCCTTCTACGTCGCGCGCTTATCCACTAGCACTAGATAAAAAGGTAGCTGCTTATAAAGCCTTCTTTGAAAAGATGGGTAAGCTATAACTCATATAGAAGGGAAGCGAGTAGGGTGTGGTTGATGCAGCGTAATCCATCATTGAATGCCAATACTGAGGGTAAGTTAACCTTAAAACACTGATAAATAAGCAGTAAACCGGGTATCTAAAATTTATTTAAAATAAACCCAAATTTAAGCTTGACGGCCAAACTAAACTGCGTATAATACGCCCCTATCGGAACGAGGAGCGGCAC